>JACDHN010000118.1 GCA_013821025.1 Acidimicrobiia bacterium
GTGTCTGATGCGTCGGGCGGGTCAGGTGCTGTCCAAGAGCGAGATCCTTGCTGGAGTCTGGGAGTTCGACTTCGAGGGGGACCCGAACATCGTCGAGGTGTATGTCGGCCGACTGCGCCGCAAGCTTGGCGATCGGTGCGGTCAGTTGATCGAGACGGTGCGAGGCGCCGGGTACCGCCTGGCTGACGATGCCAACTGATCACAGCCGTCGATTGCGGTGGCCTGGCACAGTGCGTGGACGCGTCACGGCGTTGGCCACGCTCGCCGTCGCAGTGGTACTGGTCACAACGGGCGTGGCGCTGGTCGCCCAGCAGCGGTCCGTGTTGATCGAGCAGCTCGACGAGGCGATCGCCGCTGACGCCGATCGACTGGTCGACGAGTTGGGCACCTCACCGACGGCAGCCGATCTCGTCATCGCCGGCGACGACGATGCCGTCGCGCAACTCATGACCCCGAGTGGCGACGTCGTCGCATCATCGCCAAGCCTGGCCGTCACGTCGCCGCTGGGCGAGATCCCTGACGGCGTCGGCGATGTGTTCGCAACCAGCAGCAGTATTGGAACCGACGATGTCATGTACCGAGTGCTCTCGCGGCTCGTGCCGGCGGCCGATGGACGAACGTTCGTCATCCACATCGCGTCCCCTCGCGACGACATCGACGAGACCGTGGGTGCGCTCGTGGTCTCGTTGTCTGCGACCGTCCCCATCGTCACCGGTGTGCTGGCGATGCTGATCTGGGTGCTCGTCGGTCGCACGTTGCGCCCCGTCGAACGCATCAGGGCGGAGGTCGCTGAGATCGGTCGCAGTGGGCTGGATCGCCGCGTACCGCGGCCGCCAGGTCGAGATGAGATCGCCCGTCTGGCCACCACGATGAACGAGATGCTCGATCGACTCGAGGTGTCGATGCGCCAGCAGCAGCGCTTCGTCGCCGACGCCTCGCACGAACTGCGCACGCCGCTGACCCGCATCCGCTCAGAGCTCGAAGTCGAGCTGTCACATCCGGCGATCCATGTTGACGCTGACGGATCGGACCCGGCGACGTTGCGCAGCATGCTCGAAGAGGTGGAAGCGTTGCAGAGACTGATCGACGATTTGCTGGTGCTCGCGCGAGGGGACGAGAGCGACGACATAGATGCGCGACGCCCGGTCGATCTCGACGACGTGCTTCTCGACGAGGTCCGCTCGTTGAGACGGACGGGTGTGGCTATCGATGTCAGTCACGTCTCTGGCGCTCAGGTCGTCGGCAATCGAGATCAGCTGCGACGGATTGTTCGCAACGTGCTCGACAACGCCGTGCGACACGCATCAGCCTCGGTCACGGTCAGCCTCTCCGAACGTCGCGACACGATCACGCTCGCAGTTGCCGACGACGGGCCGGGAATCCCCGCCGACCGGCAACACGTCATCTTCGAACGGTTCGGCCGCGTCGACGAGTCACGGTCACTGTCGTTGGGAGGCACTGGTCTCGGACTGGCCATCGCCCGTGACCTCGTCGAGCGACACGCAGGAACCATCGCTGTCGATGCGGAGTACACGCTCGGTGCACGATTTGTCGTCACGCTGCCGAAACCCTGCCTGCCAGGGTGATTGTGAGACACCTGCGGTAGCCGGTCACCACGTCGATCGAGCTGCGATCAGCGAGGGGCGGCGAGATCGAGGACGCGTTGAGCGATGCTCGTCCAGCTCCAATGGCGCTCGACGGTGCGGCGGGCGGCCTCCGACAGGATGCGCCAATCATCATCGGGCAACGCAAGCAGTTCCGCCAACTTGCGACGCAGGTCGTCGCCGTCTCCCGGTTCGAAAGCGGCGAGGTGGCGCAGGTTGGTCGGATATTCGGCCTCGAGACGGGTGGCGATCTCGGCGAGGCCCGAGTGCCGGGCCACGAGCGGCGGCGAGCCGCAGGCGGCCGCCTCGGCGGCCACCATTCCGAAGGCTTCTGCGAACACCGACGGCGTGACGCTCACGTCCGCCAGCGGCCAGAGATGAGCGAGGTGTCGGTGCTCGAGCGGACCGGTGAACAGCGCGTCAGGACCCGCCGACGCGGCGAGCTCGGCCCTGGTGGAACCGAAGCCGACGACGACGCAGCGAGCGTCGAGGTCGGCGACGGCGTCGAGCAGCAGTGACACGCCCTTCTCAGGGCTCAGCTTGCCGACGTACAGCACCGTCTTTCGGTCGCCGGCGAAGAAGTCGGCGAGCCGCTCGGCGTTGCCCTCGTCGGGTCGTCGCTCGTCGTGATGTTCTTGCGGATTCGGCGGGTCGGCGCGTGACTCCTCGACGAGCGCTGCCTTGGCGGCGTCACGGTCGGCGGGGCGCAACTCGTCGATATCGACGCCGGGCGGCACGACATGCACCATTGATCGTTCGGGAGCGACCAGATCTTCCAGCACTCCCACGATGTGCTCGGACCCTGCCAGGATCGCCGTGGCGTCTGCCAGGGTGGCGGCCGCCCATTGGCACAGGTCGTCTCGACCGCGCATGGCGAACTCCAACTCCGAGCCGTGCGCCTTCACCACGTACGGGAGCCCAGACGCGGCCCCGACAGGAGCGCCGAGCAGCACGTGGTTCACGAACAGCAGGTCGGCCGGGCCCTGCGCCTTCACCGCTGCGACGTTGGCGTCGACGAACTGCTGCCGATCCAGCTCGGACATCTCCGTGAGCAGCTCGGCCTGTACGCCTTCGTAACGGTCGAGCATGAACACAGGGAGCGGACCGGCGAGTGACGGACGAACAACTGCGGCGCCGCCGAGGTCGTAACGCTCGGGATGCGGGTCCTGACAGAGCACCACGACGTCGTGACCGGCGCGGCTCCATGCCCGGGCCAGAGCCCGCGTGTACACGTTCGATCCCGTACCCCCGAGCAGGTAGCCGTGCCAGATCAGGATGCGCATGCGTATGAGATCCTGCCGGATCGGCCGGTTCAGCTGGCGGCGGTTGGGGACGCGGTGCGGCCGGTGGCGATGGTCTCGACCATCTTCGAGCAGAACGCCGGCAGATCGTCGGCCTGCACGGTGCCGGATTCGATCGACAGCAGCTTTGGTGTACCGCCGGCGTCCACGACCGCCTTCCACGGGTCGGTCAGCTCCACCTGTTCGGTGCCTTCGCTGGCCACGGCAAAGGCGACGGTCTTGCCTTGTAGTTCACTGGACATGGGCGTCCTCCTCGTGGATCGGGTCACCCCGCCAGTACCCGCGCCGCCCTCGATCCAAGCATCGGCCGCGCGGTCGGCGAGCGGGCTCATCGATCAAACCGTCATGGAACTGTCGCTTCAGGATTGCTCGGGGATGTCGATACAGAGACATGCGGCTCGGCTGGCTCGTCGCGCTGGCGGCGAGCATGGCACTCGTTGCCGGTGGTCTCGTCGGCGCCGCCTCGACACTCCGGGAGTTGCGCATCGAGCGCGACGAACGGCTCGGCGCCGTCACGGCGTTGAGCGTGGCCGGGGTCGACGCCGAATTGGCACGGATCGCCGACGTGTTACGAGCCGTGCCCGGCGACGCATCAGCCACCGACGTCACCGCCGTGTTGGGCGAGGGTGTGAACGCCTGCATCGTCGAGTCCGGCACCGAGTCGGGCGGCGAGTGCGCCCGCCGGCAGCCGCTGGCCGACGGCGGCACCGTCGAGCGAGCCGACCAGGCGTCGCGAGCCTCGGGTGAGGCTTCGGTCGTGGCGGGGACTGGTGATGTCACCGACGAGGTCGTGGTCGTGGCGTTCGCACGCAGGGGGCGAACGTATGTGGCTCACGTCTCGGCTCGGCGACTGTTGACCGTCGACGTCTCTCAGATCCCGACGCAACCGCTGCGGCCACCCCGCCTCGTGGATGCCGACGTGGCCCGCATCGAGGAGGGGCCTACGACGAGGGGCGACCGGCGGGTCTTCGCCCTGCCGGTCGCAACGGAGTTCGCCGATGGCCCGCGCTACGTACTGGCGTCGGTGGAGGCCGAGGTCGGGATGTCGTCAAGCCAGCGGAACCTGTTCGCGCTCCTGGTGACAGCGGGCGGTCTGGCGCTCCTGATGTCGATCAGCGTCCTGGTCGTCAACCAGCGCCGCCTCTCGCGGCGGGCCGTCACGGACGACCTCACTGGACTTGTCACCCGGCGTGAGTTCCATCGCCGGGCATCCGAGGCCGTCGGCATTGCCTCCGCCGAGGGACGCAGTGTGGCCGTGATCTTTGTCGATCTCGATCATTTCAAAGACGTGAACGACGAAGCCGGCCACCACGTCGGTGACGCCGTCCTGGCGGCGGTGGCCGAGCGGCTCGTGTACACGGTGCGAGACGGTGACGTCGTTGCTCGGTGGGGCGGAGATGAGTTCGCCGTGCTGCTGCCCGGTGCCACCCTCGACGTCGCTTCAGCCAGAGCGAGAGCGTTGCGAGAGTCGCTGGCCAGCGTTACCACGCTGACCGGTCGCCAGGTGTCGGCCACGGCGGGAGTGGCTGTGTTCCCCGAACACGGCACCGACATCGACCATCTCGTGAGAGCGGCCGACGCGGCGATGTACGCGGCGAAGCGGATCGGCGAGCCGATCGGCGTGAGCGCCTCGTCGGCGTCGAACTGAACGCCGTCAGCGAGCCAGCGTGCGCAACCGGTCGACGGCTTCGTCGATCACCTCGATGCGCTTGCAGCAGGCGAAGCGAACGAGGTGCCGTCCGTGTTCGCGTCTGGCGTAGAACACCTCGTTCGGCACGGCGACCACGCCGCACCATTCGGGCAGACGCCGGCAGAACGCCATCCCATCGCCGTCGGGTGCGAGCGGGCGGATGTCGACGGTGGTGAAATACGTGGCCTCGGGCACGAACGTGTCGAACCCTGCGGCGATGAGTCCTTCTGCGAGGCGGTCCCGCTTTACCGTCAAGTCCATGGCCAGATGCTCGAAGTAGGCGTCGGGGAGGCGCAGGCCGACAGCGATGGCCGGTTGGAACGGGGCGCCGTTCACGAACGTGAGGAACTGCTTGGCCGTCTTCGTGGCATCGACGAGGGGCGCCGGTCCGACGGCCCACCCGATCTTCCAGCCCGTGGTGTTGAACGTCTTTCCGCCTGACGAGATGGTGAGAGTGCGGCTGGCCATGCCGGGCAGCGTCGCCATCGGCACATGACGTGCGCCCGGGAACAGCAGGTGCTCGTACACCTCATCGGTGACGACGATCAGGTCGTGCTCGATGGCAAGTTCGGCGATCAGATTCAGCTCGTCGGTGAGGAACACCTTGCCCGTCGGGTTGTGCGGCGAGTTCAACAACAAGATCCGGGTCCGGTCGGTGATCGCCCTTCCGAGCTCGTCGGGATCGAAGTGGTAGCGCCTGTCGTCCCCTGGCGCCAGCAGCACCGGCACCGATCGGGCGCCGGCCAGGGCGATGCACGCCTGGTAGCTGTCGTACATCGGCTCGAACACGACGACCTCGTCGCCTTGGTCGAGCATGCTGAGTAGGGCGCCGGCCAGTGCTTCGGTTGCCCCGGCCGTGACCAGCACCTCTCGATCGGGATCTACGTCGATGCCCCAGAACCGCTGTTGGTGCTCGGCGACGGCCTGGCGCAGCGCCGGGATACCGGGGCCGGGCGGGTACTGGTTCTCGCCGTTGCGAATGGCGGCGACCGCCGCTTCGAGCACCTCGGCCGGGCCATCGGTGTCGGGAAAGCCCTGGCCGAGATTGATGGCGCCCGTCGAGACGGCAAGCGCGGACATCTCGGCGAAGATCGTGGTGCCGAACCCGGCCAGCTTTGGTGTGAGCGGTGACGTGACGGCGGAGGCCGGGGAGGCGCCGGAGGTCATCGGGCAAGCGTAGAGCGGAGACGCCCAGGCCCTTCACGAAGCGACCGGCGATGGCGCTGGAGCGCCCGCCGTGCCGAATCGGGTCTTCACCGTTCATGAAGCGGCCGGCGAAGGCGCTGGAGCGCCCGGCCATGAACAGCCTGCGCAGAATCGGGTCTTCACCTCTGAACGTCGCGGCTGGCGATGGCGCTGGAGCGCCCGGCCATGAACAGCCTGCGCAGAATCGGGTCTTCACCTCTGAACGTCGCGGTCGGAGATTCCAACTGCCAGAATGACGCAGCGATGACCCGTTTCGCCGCCATCCAGCACGACATCGTCTGGACCGACCGCCGTGCCAACTTCGAACGCCTGGCGCCGAAGATCGCCGTCGCCGCCGCTGCCGGCGCCGACGTGGTCGTGCTGACCGAGACATACTCCACGGGCTTCGCCGTCGATCATCCGAAGCTCGGCGAACCAGAGGGCGGACCGTCCTCACGGTTCCTCGCCCGCCAGGCGACCCAGCATGGGGTGTGGGTCGTCGGTTCGTGCCCGGAGATCCCTGCCGATGCAGGGCACGACCAGCGACCGTACAACTCGCTCGTGCTGGCGGGGCCGGACGGCACGACGCACCGCTACCGCAAGATCCACCCCTTCACCCACGCCGGCGAGCACGAGACGTTCCGGGCAGGTACAGAGATCATGACCGTCGACATCGGCGGCCTGCGGGTCACGCCGTTCGTGTGCTACGACCTGCGTTTCGCCGACGAGTTCTGGCAGGCCGCCCGCTCCACCGACGTGTACCTGGTCCCGGCGAACTGGCCGGCCAAGCGTCGGACCCACTGGCAGGCGCTGTTGCGGTCGCGGGCTATCGAGAACCAGGCATACGTGATCGGCGTCAACCGCGTCGGCGAGGGTGGAGGCATCGCCTACGCCGGTGACAGCGTCGTCGTGCACCCCAACGGCGACGTGCTGGCTTCGGCCGCCGAGATCGAGACCATGCTGCTCGCCGACGTCCACGCCTCGGAGGTCGCCGAGCTGCGAGACCACTTTCGCTTCCTCCCCGATCGCCGCACCGGCTGACGTCTCGCCGAACAAGTGTGAGCGCTCCACGCTCACTCCGGCATCGACGTTTCACACTTGCCACCGGTCGCCCGCAACTGTGATCCCGGAAGCCGATGTCGGTATCGAGAGCTCACAGTTCGGGTGACAGAACGGATCGGGATGGGCGTCGGGGGGTGCCGGTACAGTCCGCGGACGTGTCCGTGCGAACCGTCGAACCCGTGCTGGCGGGCACAGCGCGAGCGTTGATCAGCGCCAGAGGCCTGGTGAAGCGCTTCGGTGACTTCACGGCCGTTGACGAGATCGATGTGGAGGTGCGGCCGGGGGAGGCGTTCGGCTTCCTCGGACCCAACGGCGCCGGCAAGTCGTCGACGATGCGGATGATCGGGTGCACGTCCGATCCCACGGAAGGCACGCTGTCGGTGTTCGGCATGGACCCCGTCAGCCAGGGCCGCCAGATCCGGGCTCGTATGGGCGTGGTGCCCCAGCAGGACCAGCTCGACACCGAGCTGACGGTCGAGGAGAACCTGGTCATCTACGGCCGGTTCTTCGACATCCCTCGCGCAGAGTGCCGGCGCCGGGCGGCCGAGCTGATCGACTTCGTGCAGCTCACAGACCGGGCCCAGAGCAAGGTCGATCCGCTCTCGGGTGGCATGAAGCGGCGGGTCACGATCGCCCGCTCGCTGATCAACAACCCCGAGCTGATCCTGCTGGACGAGCCGACCACCGGTCTCGATCCGCAGGCCCGCCATGTGCTGTGGGACAAGCTGTACCGGCTCAAGCAGCAAGGTGTCACGCTCGTGCTGACCACGCACTACATGGACGAGGCCGAGCAGCTGTGCGACCGGCTCGTGGTCATGGACTGCGGCCGCATCGTGGCCGAGGGCTCTCCGCGCCAGCTGATCGACCAGCA
>JACDHN010000386.1 GCA_013821025.1 Acidimicrobiia bacterium
GGGATGAACACCATCGAGGTGTGCATGTGTGGCGGTTCGATGAGGTGCAGGCGGCGCCGCGAGAAGTGGAACGGGCTTCGGAACTGTCCGTCCTGTCCGACCAGCGGGGCGACCCCATGGGCGGCACCGGCCCCGATCATGACGAGGACGCCGTCGCCGGGCACGTGAACCTGGTGGTATCCGACGCGGTCGCCGGCCGAGACCGGATGCTGGTCGAGCACGTCGGCCTCCAGCCGCAGCGCCGACTTGTCTCCGTGCCACAGCGCGGTGCCGGCCCGCAGTCGCCACTCGACGTCGGGATGGGCTTCGGCAAGCCGCCTGTACGAAGCGGCGCCGAGATGGCTGACCGAGATCGACCGAGGTCCGTCGAGCCGCTCAGCCCACGTGGTGGCCTCGTCGAGCCGTTCGTCATCGGTGGCCGCCGTCGCGCTGTGCAGGCTGTAGCCGACGGCGTCCAGCCCGGCAGCGGTCACAGAGGCGAAGAGCTCGTCGAGGTCGCCGGGATTTGTGCCGTAGCGATGCATCGAGGACCGCAGCTTGACGACGACGCGACCCGACCACCCGTGCAGGGCGCGGACGTGGTCGACGGTGCCGACCGTCATGATCGCGTCCTGGCGCCCCGGTGCCAGGAGCGCCGGTGTGAGCACGAGCGGCGTCACGTCGCCCGGCACACCTGCCAGCTCGTGGACGGACCCGATGGCGATGGTGCCACTCAGCTCCGCGGCGATGGGCATCAACGTCGCTTGCCCCAATCCGTACCCGTTCCCCTTGACCACCGGCAGCAGTCCTGGGGTCTGCGTCGCAACCTCGGCGATGTGGGCCCGCCACGGCGCCCGGTAGACGCTCAGCCTCAGGGTCACGAGGCCTGACGGTAGCTGGGCAGCAACGGCGCGACCTGTCGGTGCCGCACGACGCCAAACCACACGCCGGCTCCGTAGAAGAGGTCGTCGAGCACCCGGACAGGTGCCCATCGCCGCTGGCGGCTGTCGAGCACCGATGCTGTCAGCGCGGCGGTCGTGATCAGGCGGGCCCGCCGGGAGACCATGCTGGCGGCGAGCGCCGCCGGCCACCACGGACGTCGCAGCGCCGAGGCGACCTGGCGCGCCGCTTGCAGGTGGCCCCCGCCCGACAGCTGCGCCGCTGCCAGGGCGGCGGACGACATCGGCACGCCGGCCCGGTGGATGCGCCACGCCAGCAGCGCCGATGTCGTGAACACCACACACGTCGCGGTCCGCAGGGCGCCCATCGCGGTCAGTGCCAGTACGCCAGCGCTCCATGGGCTGATGCGGATGGCCGGAAGGGCGTGGCGATGGCGAGCAGCCAGCTGGGCGGCCGAGCGGCCGTAGGCGAAGCGCTGGCGCGCCCATGCCCGCCACGTCCCGCGCGACCGATGGTGCACGGTCGCTGCAGGCTCGTAGCGACAGCACGATCCGGCGGCGACCAGGCGCCACAGCATGTCCACGTCCTCACCCACGCGCATGCGTTCGTCAAACCCGTCGATGTCGTCGAGGGCGCTGCGGCGCACGACGATGGCCGCCGCAGGAACGTAGCTGACGTTCGAACCGATACCGACGAGGCCCGGTCGGTCGCCCAGATCGAGCGCACCGTGGCCCGCCTCGTAGGCGCCGAGCAGTCCGGCGCCCGGCAATCCGGCAACACGAGGTGCGACGAGACCGACGCGGTCGTCGTCGAAGTGGCCGAGCAGCTTCACCAGCCACGACGGGTCGACGCCCGTCAGCACGTCGGCGTCGACGAACGCCACGAACTCCGTGGCCACGCACACGCGGCCGGTGTTGCGGGCGGCAGCCGGTCCACCGTTGCGTTCCCGGCGCATGACATCGGCACCGGCGACCGTACGGACGGGCGGCCTCGAGGCGTCGTCGACGACGACCACACCGGCCACGGCGGGCAGTGAGGCGACCAGTTTGGCGAGGGCCGCTGGGTCGGCATCGTGGATCGGGATCACCACCGTGGTGGCAGCGAGCCGCTCGGGCGCTTGGCGCGTCACGGGATGGATGGCGCCGGCGGCCAGCAGGCGCTCGGCGAGCGGGTTCGTGTTCACGTTGCCCCCGGCGGCGATGGTGCCGAAACGGGTGATGCCGGCTGGCGAGAGGCGGAACAGACGACGGGGTGATCCTCCGAGCACGACGCGGGATTCGCCGAGCCGGCGCGTCCCGGCGTCGAGCACGAAGCACGTCACTGGTGCACCATGTCACTGATGCGAGCGACTGAGCGCCAGCGAAGGAGCGGCCAGACACGGCGCAGGCTGCAGGTGGCGTGGCCGGGGAACGCAATGAGGGTCACTGGTGCACCACCTCACTCCGCCAGAGCTCCACCGAAGTGAGCAGGTCGTCCGTCAACGTCGTCAGCAGCACGTGGCCGTCCGACGCGGAGGCCGATGTCGGATCACCGAGCACGCCACTAGGGCTCACGGCGCGCACTCCCTCGGCTACGAGGCGGTCCGCCAACGCGCTCAGGGGTGAGGTGTCGCCGGCGGTTGCCGCTGCCAAGCGCACCGAGCCGGGGGCGATGGCCAGCATCAGCGACGTCTCGGTGTGCCCGGCATGGGCATCGCCGCCTGCTACCCGTGGCCACCACGACAGCACTCGCCGCCCCTCGCCGTGCAGCGTGGCCACGGCTGCGTCGACGGCGCAGCGATTGCCGCCGTGGCCGTTGACGAGCACAACACCTCCGGTCCAGTCGGCGGACCGGACCAGCTCGACGACGACTTGGGTCATCGCTGCGGTGCCGATGGAGAGCGTGCCGGGGAAGGCCTGGTGCTCGCCGCTGGCCCCCGCTGCGACGGCGGGAGCGACGAGAAA
>JACDHN010000010.1 GCA_013821025.1 Acidimicrobiia bacterium
CTCGCCGCTTGCGGCGACGACGATGCAGCGACCTCGACCGAACCCACGTCTGCCGCGGGTCAGTCGCCGGCCACAGACGCCCCTTCCACCGACCCCCAGTCCACCGACGCCCCGACCACCGACGCCTCTTCGACGGGCGCCGCCGATGATCCGTACGGCCCCGCACCGACTGAGACCACGACGGCCGTGACGGGCGGCGAGACGACACCATCCGGTGACGCCAGCGCGGACGCCGACGTGGCGATGGGCGAGTCCGGCCTCGGTCCCGTGCTCGTCAACGGCGAAGGGCTCACGCTGTACGCCTTCATGAACGACACCGAGGGCGAGCCCACTTGTGTCGATGACTGCGCCGGAACGTGGCCGCCGGCCCTCGTGGACGGTGAGCCGAACTTCGGCGACGATCTCGACGCCTCGGTGTTCACCGTGGTCGAGCACCCAGAGGGCTCACAGCTCAAGGCTGGAGACTGGCCGCTGTACACGTTCGCCAGCGACACGGCTCCCGGCGACGTGAACGGGCAGGGCGTCGGCGACGTCTGGTTGGCTGTCGCCCCCGACGGCTCCCTCATCGAGGGCTGACCGTCAGGGGGTGGCTTCGAAGCGTGTGACGCCCTCGATGCGCACGGTGGCGGGGAACTCCGTGTCGGGCCGGCCGCCGAGGTAGCGGTCCCAGAACACGGTCGTTGCCTGACGGAAGGTCTCGTCGGCAGGCGTCACCGTGTTCTCGCCGACGGCGGCGTGCCGTGCTCCAAACATGGTCAGCAGGAACGCCGGCTTTGGCAGCGCCTCGAACTCGGACCTGATCGTGTCGTAGCCGAAGAACGGGTCCATGTCGGAGTGGGCGATCATCACCGGGTACGTGATCTCGCTCAGCCGCTCGGCCGGTAGGGGAAAGGCCCCGTCGGACTGGATCACGGCATCGATGCGGTCGGCCTCGCAGCAGTCGTTGAACATGGTGCTCCACATCGTGAGCGAACCGAGCGACAGCCCGAACAGGCCGATGCGCTCGGGGTCGATGCGATCGGCCAACCGTTCGTCATCCGAAGCAGAGGCGGCGAGCATCTCGTCGATCACGAAGCTGATGTCACGGCCCTGCTCGGCGATGTCGCCCACGTACGGCTCTGGCACCCTGTCGTTGGACAGCGGGAACCGCGGCACTGCCACCAGGTACCCGGCGTCGGACCAGTACGTCGCCAGGTCGGTGAACTTGTCGGGATGACCCGAGTGCCCGTGGGCGAGCACGATCAACGGCGCCGGCTCGCTGGTGGCCGGGAGGTACACGGTCGTCTCCAGGGTGCGGTCGGGTGCGCCGGGCGTCCCGGCGGCGGCCGCAGTCTGGCGAGAGGGATCGATGAGATCCACCTGGAACGTGCGCAGCTCGGTCGGCGGCAACGTGCCGACGGCGACGGAGTCGGTGGCCGGAGTGGTGGCCGACGTTGGCAGCACGGTCGGAGCCGTCACGACTGGATCGGTGGCGGGAGCGACCTCGGTCGGATCCGTCACGACCGGATCGGTCACGGCTGGCGCCTCCGCCGGCGGCGTCGCCGCGTCGTCGTCACCACCGCTGCATCCTGCCACGAGCCCTGCCATGACGGTCAACCAAGCCAGTCGGGCTACGGCACTCAACGGGCGAACTGCGTCAGGTCATCGGCGGCGTCGAGCAGCCAGCCGGGCACGATGCCGACCGCCACCGTGAACCCTGCGGCGAGTCCGATGCTCAGCGTTCCTGTCCACGAGTTGGACGTGCCGGCACCGGCGAGCTCGACCGACGCATCGTCGGGTTCGCTCATCCACATCGTCACGATGATGCGCAAGTACAGAAAAGCGGCAACGACCGACGTCAGCATGGCGATGAGAGCGATGGCGTAGGATCGCTCCTCCACGGCGGCTTGGACGACCCCGAACTTGGCGATGAACCCGCTCGTGAACGGCACGCCGGCCTGAGCGAGCAGGAACACCGTGAACGCCACCGCGAGCACCGGACGACGAGTGGCGAAGCCTCGGAACGAGTCAAGGCTCGTGGCGTCGTCGCCGCTGCGCGAGGCGATGGCGACCACACCGAACGAGCCGATGACCATCACCGTGTAGGCGAGCAGGTAGACGCCGACGCTCGGCACACCTGGACCGGAATCGACGGCTCCTGCGCGATGCGCCGCAGATTCGATGCCCACGAGCACGAAGCCGACGTGGTTGATGGACGAGTACGCCAGCAGCCGCTTCACGTTCGTCTGCACCACGGCAAGCACCGAGCCGACCACCAGCGACACGAGCGCCAGGACCCACACCACCGGCTGCCAGTCTTCGCGGTAGAACGGCAGCGCCACGATCAACACCCGCACGAGCGCACCGAACGCAGCGACCTTGCCGGCCGACGCCATGAACGCCGAGACCGGCGACGGCGCACCCTCGTACACGTCGGGGGTCCACACGTGGAAGGGGGCGGCAGCGATCTTGAACGCCAGGCCGACCATCATCAGCGCCACACCCGTCAGCAGCAGGGCGTCGAAGCGTTCCAGCGGGACGGACTCCTGCAGATAGACCACGACCCGGGTGATGTTCGTGGATCCCGTGGCGCCGTACACGAGGGCGATGCCGTACAGCAGGAATGCCGACGAGAAGCTGCCGAGCACGAAGTACTTGAGTCCGCTCTCCTGGCTCTTCGATCGCCGACGATCGGCGGCGGCCAACACGTACAGCGCCAACGACAACGTCTCGACGCCGAGGAACAGCACGATCAGATCGTTGGCCGACGCCATCACGATGCCGCCGGCCGCAGCCACGAGGTACAGGGCGTAGAACTCAGGGCCATCGAGCGCCTGGCGGCGCAGGAAGTCGTCGGTGAGCAGGGCCACCAGCGCCACGGCGACACAGATGGTGATGGTGAAGAACATCGCCGACAGGTCGAACGACACAGCACCTGCCACGAGCGTGGACGGGCCGTCGTCCGAGATGTTCTGCCACTGGATGATCGCCAGCACCGCCGACGCCGTTGCCGCGCCGACGGTGACGATGGCGTAACCGCCCTTGGGCCACGGCGGGGTCAGCGCGCCGGCCACCAACAAGGCGACTGCGGCAGCGACGAGGACGAGCAACGGCGACAACGCGTACCAGTCGATCTCGGGACCAGTGAACGTGGAGACGGGCTGAGCGATCATTCGTCAATCCCCGCTCTCGCCGGTTCTGGCGACACGAAATCCGTGTTCTCCTCGACGTGTTCGATCAGCTCGGCGATGCTGGGCTCGATCCGGTCGAGCATCGGCTTGGGGTAAACGCCGCAGAACACGATCAACCCGATGAACGGCAGCAGCACCATGCCTTCGCGCAACGTCAACTCCTTGAACGTGCGGTTGGCGTCATCGGGTTCGCCGTGGAACACCCGCTGGTACGCCCACAACAGGTACACCGCAGCAAGGATCACGCCGGCGGCGGCCACCACGGTCCACCAGCGTGCCGTGAGGAAGGAACCGATCAGCACCAGGTACTCGCCGACGAAGCCGTTGAGCCCTGGCACGCCGATCGACGACAGCATCACGACCATGAACCCGGCGGCGAAGATCGGCGCCACCTGCTGGATGCCGCGCAGCTCGGCGATCAGGCGGGTCTTTCGCCGCTCGTAGATCCATCCCACGAGCAGGAACAGCGCACCCGTCGACACGCCATGGTTGATCATCTGTAGCACGCTGCCCGACATCGACTGCGATGTGAACGCGAACGTGCCGAGGATGATGAACCCGAGGTGGGCGATCGAGGAGTAGGCGACGAGCCGCTTCAGATCCTTCTGCATCGTCGCCACCATCGCCCCGTAGATGATGCCGACAACACCGAGCGTGAGCAGCAGGGGGCGGGCCCAGTACGCAGCCTCGGGGAACAGGCCGAGCCCGAACCGCAACAACCCATACGTGCCGAGCTTCAGCATCACGCCGGCCAAGACCACCGATCCCGCCGTCGGCGCCTGCGTGTGCGCGTCGGGCAACCACGTGTGCAGCGGGAAGATCGGCACCTTGACGGCGAACGCCACGGCAAAGGCGAAGAACAACCATCGACCCGTCGATGTAGCGAAGTCGGCGTCCTCCGACAGCCGCACGAGGTCGAATGTGATCTCACCGACACTGTCGCGGGCCAGGTAGACCGTGGCGATGATGCCGACGAACATGAACGCCGAACCGCCGGCCGTGTAGAGGAAGAACTTGAGCGCGGCGTGGACGCGGTCTTCGTAGCCCCAGCCGCCGATGAGGAAGTACATCGGGACGAGCACCACCTCGAAGAACAGGAAGAACACGAACAGGTCGAGACTCAAGAACGAGCCCATGACGCCGGCCTCGAGGATCAGCATCCACACCAGGTACTGCTTGTGCCCGTGGTGCGGGTCGGCGCCCAGCAGCGACAAGGGAAACAGAACGGCCGTGAGCACGACGAGGAACAGCGAGATGCCGTCGACGCCGAGATGCCACGAGATTCCCCACTGCTCGATCCACGGATGCTTGGAGACGAACTGGTAGCTCTCGGCACCACTCTCGAACGAGGCCAGCAGCCACACGCTGAGCGCCGCCGTCGCCACCGACGTGAGCAGGCCGACGAGCTTGGCGATCTCGGGCCTTCGAGCGTTCGCCAGCATCACCAACACAGCGCCCGCCAGCGGCGTGGCGATGAGCGCGGTGAGGATCGGGAACGATCCCTCGTTCACAAGATCCCTCGCACGACGACGAACCACACGAGCAGTCCAACGGCCCCCATGCCGATGATCCCTGCTGAAGCGCGCACGTACCCGTTCTGAGGTTTGCGCAACTCCTGTGCGGCGTTGCGGAGGCTCCAGGCGACGCCGTTGACACCACCGTCAACGACGTTGCGATCGAACCACGACGTCGCCTCGAACGCTTGACGGCCGGGTCCGCCAACAGCGTCGGTGATCGCCCGGTCGTAGTACCAGGCCTGCTCCAGCACGGCCGGCTCGACCACCGGTAGCCGCCGACGCTGGTACACCATCCACGCCACGGCGATGCCGACGAGCGTGACGACGGCGGCGAGCACCAGCAGCAGGTACTTGTTGTCGTTGGCCCAGGTTCCTTCGATCTCGGCCTCACCGAACTCCACGACCGGATGCAGCCATTGCTCGAGGCGATGCGTGGCGTCGGAGAACGGCAGTTGGATGCCTCCGCCGACGATCGAGGCGCCTGCGAGCACGACGAGCGGCAGCAGCATCAGCGCCGGTGACTCATGTGGCCTGAAGTCGCCGCGGGCCCCGTGTTCTTCGGCATGGCTCTCCCAACGGGCCTCGCCGAAGAACACCATGACCACCTGGCGGGTCATGTAGTACGCAGTGAGCAGCGCCGTCACCAGACCGACGACGTAGAGCGCCGGACTCCGTGCGAGCGCGAACAGCAGGATCTCGTCCTTGCTCCAGAACCCGGCGAACGGCGGCACGCCGGCGATGGCCAGCCAGCCGACGATGAACGTGATGGCCGTGACCGGCATCAGCTTGCGAAGCAGGCCCATCCTGCGCATGTCCTGCTCGTCGTGCATACCGTGAATGACCGAGCCGGAACCGAGGAACAGCAGGGCCTTGAAAAACGCATGCGTAACCATGTGGAAGATCGCCGCCACGTAGGCACCGGTGCCGACGGCGAGGAACATGTAGCCGAGCTGGCTGACCGTCGAGTACGCCAGCACCCTCTTGATGTCGTTCTGCGCCACGGCCACACTCGCTGCGAAGAAGGCTGTGATGACACCGACCCAGGCGATGAGCGTCGGCACCCAATCGGCCGACACTTCGATCAGTGGGTTGATGCGAGTCAGCAGGAACACGCCGGCGGTCACCATGGTGGCGGCGTGGATCAGCGCCGACACGGGCGTCGGACCCTCCATGGCGTCGGGCAGCCAGACGTACAGCGGCAGCTGAGCGCTCTTGCCGATGGCGCCGACAAACAGCAGCGCGGCGATGCCGGTCGCCGTGGACGTGGCCAACTCACCCGCTTCGGCCGCTTCGTTCAGCGCTCCGTAGCTCACCGAGCCGATGGCCGAGAAGGCCAGGAACATCGCCAGCATGAAGCCCCAGTCGCCCACCCGGTTCGTGATGAACGCCTTCTTGCCAGCCGTGGCTGCCGATTCCCTGGTGTGCCAGAAGGCGATCAGCAAGTACGAGCACGTGCCGACCCCCTCCCAGCCGAGGAACGTGACGAGCAGGTTCTCGCCGAGCACCAGCAACAGCATCGAGAGCGCGAACAGGTTGAGGTACAAGAAGAACTTGGAGAACTTGGCATCGCCATGCATGTAGCCGATGGCGTAGAGGTGGATCAGCGCCCCGACACCCGTCACGAAGAGGCACATCGTGATGCTCAGCGGGTCGGCCAGTAACGCCAGATCGACCTGTAGCGACGACACCGGTACCCACGAGAACAGCGTCTCGATGTTCGCCCGCTCCTCCTCCGGCATCGCCAGCAGATCGAAGAACGCCCCGACGGAGACGACGAACGACGCCACCATCATCGCCGTGGCGAAGTACCCGACAAGGGGCTCGCCGAGCCGTCGCCCGAACAGCAGGATGAGCACGAACCCGAACAGCGGAAACGCCGGGATCAACCACACGACATCGGTCATCGTGACGCTCCCGAACGATCAGCTGACACGAAACTCCTCATCCGCGAAGCTCCGTGAGGTCGTCGGCCGTGAGCCCGGCCCGCCGGCGCAGGATCGAGATGACGATGCCGAGACCCACGACCACCTCGGCAGCGGCGACGACGAGCACGAAGAACACCGCCGTCTGGCCGCCGATGTCACCGAGACGGTCCGACAACGACACGAACGTGAGGTTTACGGCGTTGAGCATCAGCTCGATGCACATGAACAGGACGAGCGGATTGCGACGCACGAGCACACCGACGGCTCCGATGCCGAACAGCACGGCACCGAGCACCAGGTACCACGTGGTGGTGGGGACGACGTCGGCGATCATTCGCCGCCACCACCGTCGTCGGGACGGTCTGGCAGCTTGCGAGTCATCAGCACGGTGGCGGCCACAGCCACCACGAGCAACACGGAGGTCAGCTCGAAGGCGAACACGTATTGGCTGAAGAGGTTGTCGGACAACTGGCGGATGTTGGCGTCGTGGCCGCCGACCTCTTCTGCCAACGCCGTGTTGGCGGCGACGTCGATTCCCCCACCGACACCGGTCAGCACCGCATCACGCGTATCGATCACGGCGGCAACGATCAGACCGACGAGCGCCATGCCCATCACCGCCGCCAACGGTCGCTGCACCGCAAGCGGCTCGATGCGCAGGTTCTCGACCTTGTCGACGCCGAGCAGCATCAGCACGAACAGGAACAGCACGACGATGGCGCCGGCATACACGATCACCTGCACGGCGGCCAGGAAGTGAGCTTCCATGGCCACGAAGTGAACGGCCACGCCGAACAGCGTGAGCACCAGGCTCAACGCCGCGTGCACCGGGTTGCGCATGATCACGACGCCGACTCCCCCACCGAGCACCATGATCGACGCCAACACGAACACCACCAAGGTCATGTCAGTGGTCTCGCTCGGTTTGGGTTCCTTCGCCGGGGCGGACGCCGAAGCCGAGGTCGCCGCTCCAGCCGATCACACCGTCGAAGTCGGGGTCGCCGGACGGCGACGTGGCGCGCACCCAGCCGCTCGTGTGCTCGTCCTCGCCCTCGCGCCAGTCCTCCCACGGCAGGCGTTGAGCTTTGCCGTCGTCATCCACGACGAGCTCGGTCCTCGTGTAGATCGCATCGTCACGATTGGTGAACGAGAACTCGAACAGCTTCGTCTCGGTGATCGCCTCGGTGGGACAGGCCTCGACGCACAGGTCGCAGTGAATGCAGCGGAGGTAGTTGATCTCGTACACGTAGCCGAAGCGCTCGCCAGGCGACGTCGGGTTCTCGGGATCGTTGTCGGCGCCGCGTACGTAGATGCACTTCGCTGGACACACGCCGGCGCACAGCTCGCAGCCGATGCACTTCTCCATCCCGTCCTCGTACCGGTTCAGCACGTGGCGGCCGTGAAGGCGCTCGGGCTTTGGCGCCTTCTGGTCGCCGGCGAGGTCCGGCGCATCGTCGCCCTTCTTGCGCGACACACGGCCGCCTGAATAGTCCTTGGTGTAACGCCTGCCGCCGAACAACCGGTGCTGGCGGATCGTGACGCCGAATCCTTCGAAGAAGCCCATCAGGACGTCGCTCCCTCTCGGTTCCGTTCGCTGGCCCGCGTCGCCGCCGCGAACAGCAGGTACGAGACCGCGAACACACCGAGCGACACGGCCGTCACGGCGACGGCGTTCCAGTCCTGACCGTCGCCCACTCGCAGTGCCGCCAGCAGCAGGAACCAGCCGAGCGACACGGGGATCAGCACCTTCCAGCCGAAGTCCATCAATTGGTCATAGCGCAACCGGGGCAACGTGCCCCGCAACCACACGTAGACATAGAGGAACACGAACACCTTCAGCAGGAACCAGATCGTGCCCTCGAGTCCATTGTTGATCAGCGGGATGTCGAGTGTCGTGTCACCGAACCTGATCGGTTGGGGCCCGCCCAGGAACAGCGTCACGATCACGGCGCTCATGGTGATGACGTTCATGAACTCTGCAAGGAAGAACAGCGCGAAACGAAACGCCGAGTACTCCGTGTTGAAACCGCCGACCAGCTCCTGCTCTGCCTCCACGAGGTCGAACGGCGGCCGGTTCAGCTCGGCCGTGGCGGCGATCATGAAGATCACGAACGGCAGCACGCCAGTGGCGACGATGTGCCAGTCGCTGAGGCTGGACTGGGCACCGACGATGCCGGAAGTCGACAGCGTCCCGGCCGCAAGGAGCACCGCCGCCAGCGACAGCCCGAGCGCCGCCTCGTAGCTGACCATCTGCGCCGTTGCCCGCACCGCGCCGAGCAGCGGGTACTTGGAGCCACTCGACCAGCCGGCGAGCATGATCCCGTACACGGCGATCGACGACAGCGCCAGCACGAGCAGGATGCCGACCGGCGGATCGGCCAGCTGCACTCGCGTCTCCTCGCCGAACCACGTGACCACGCCACCGTTGCCGTCTCGGAAGTCGCCGCCGAGCGGCAGCACGCTCCACACCAGGAACGCCGGCACGAACGCCAGGAACGGCGCCAGCCGGTACACCAACGAGTCGGCGCGGTCGGGGACGAAGCCCTCCTTGAAGATCAGCTTCATGCCGTCGGCGAGCGTCTGCAGCATCCCGAAGGGTCCAGCTTTGTTCGGCCCGACACGGTTCTGCATGCCGGCGATCATCTTGCGCTCGAACCACACCATGAACATGGTCCCGACGAGACCGACGACGAAGATCACGAGCACCTTCAGGGCGACGATGATGATCGGCGTCCACAGCAGGTCGCCGTCGAGCAGCGGATCGATGGCGAGGATCGTCATCGGGCCATCAGAGTTGCTCGAGACGGACGTCGGCGACACCGGCCCTGGCGTCGATGGCATCGGCGATGTTGGATCCGGCCTGGTTGAACGGCACCCAGACGGTGCCCCTGGCGACGGTGACGTTGGGCACGACCGGCAGCACAACGGTGCTGCGGGCGCCGACCACCCGGATCTCGGTGCCGGACTTGACGCCGATCCGGTCGAGGTCCAGCGGATGCACGTGCGCGGCGCTGCCGGGCGCGAGTCCGGCCAGCGACGCAGAGCGCGACGTGCCCACCGCCTGGTCGTACAACTTGCGGCTGACCACGAGGCGGTAGTCGTAGCTGATGCGCGGCTCGGCCGTCGACGCCGTTCGCAGCGGGAGCTCCGTCGCCCCATCTCCCTCGGTGCCGACGACGACGCCGTCAGCCGTCGACCGCAACGCGGCGAACGTCGCCCCGGCGAATCCTGGCACGCTCGCGGCGATCTCGTCGGTGATGTCGTCGACGGTCTCCAGGTGCTCGATCGTTTCGTCGACCCCGAAGCGGTTCATCAGCTCGGCGGCGATCATCCAGTCGGGACGGGTGGTTCCGGTGGCCGTCACCTTCTGGGCCAGCGTCTGCACGCGGCCTTCGATGTTCGTGGTCGTGCCCGACTTCTCGCCGTAGGCGCTCGCCGCCAGCACCACGTGCGCCTGCTTCGACGAGTCGGTGAGGTGGGTGTCGACGGCGATCAGGCGCCTGGCACCTGCGAGGGCCTGACGGGCGAGGTCGGCGTCGGGACAGTCTCGGATCGGATCGGCGCCGAGCAGCACGAGGCATTCCAGCTTGCCGCTGGCGGCCGCCTGAAGGATGCCGAGTCCGTCGAGCCCACCGTCCTGGGGGCTCAGTCCCATGCGCACCGCACCGAACACGTTGCCGCGCCGCACCGCCGGCAGGACCTTCGCCGTCGGGCAGGCCGTCAGCACGGCGTTGATGGCCGCCGCCGCCACGCCTTCGGACTCGGCCAGGTTCGACCGGCCGGCCACGACGACGACGTCACCAGAGCCCAGCTGGCTGCGCACCTCGTCGTCGCCGAGTGCGTCGGTGACGGTGCGCGTCGAGCCGGGCTCCACCCGCACGCTGCGCCAGGCGTAGCCGGTGAGCCCGGTGGCCATCGGCGACAGCTCGATGATCCGGCTGCGGCGGTGCTTGGCGGCGTCTCGCAGCCGCAGGTACAGCACCGGCAGCTCCTCCTTGAGGTCCGGTCCGATGATGACCACGGTGGCGGCGCTTGCCGTTTCGTTGATCGTGGCCCGTGGCAGCGAGAGCAGCTCGGGCGGCAGCCCGTCGCCGAGTTGGGCGTCGCGATGTGGTGTCTGCAAGGCGTCGGCGAGCCGGGCCCATAAGAAGGCGTCCTCATTGCTGCCCCTGGCGCCACCGAGAATAGCGATCGATTCGCCCCCGCCTGCCTCGAGCGCGTCGTCGAGCAGTTCGGCGGCCGTCGCCATGGCCGCGCTCCAGTTGGTGGCCACAAGCCCGTCAGCCGTACGCACCAGTGGGTCGGCCAGCCGGTCATCGGACATGACGGACTGAAAGTTGAACCGGCCGCGGTCGCACAGCCAACTCCAGTTCACGGCGTCGGAGTCGACGCCCTGGTAACGGACGAGCTCGTCACGGCTCGAATGCAGCACGACGCGGCAGCCAACGGCACACGTGGTGCAGGTGCTCTCGGACTCCTCGAGGTCCCACGGTCGCGCCTTGAACCGGTAGGGCGTCGCCGTAAGCGCGCCCACGGGACAGATCTGCACGGTGTTGCCCGAGAAGTACGACGCAAACGGTTCGTCCGGGAACGTCAGCACCTGTGTCTCATTGCTGCGGTAGGTGAACGTGATCAGCTTGTCGCCGGCCACCTCGTCGGCGAATCGGGTGCAGCGGTCGCACAGGATGCAACGCTCGCGGTCGAGGTAGACGAGGTCGCTGATGGGGATCGGCTTCTCGAAGTGGCGCTTCTCCTCGAGGTAACGCGACTCACCAGGACCGTTGCTCATCGCCTGATCCTGCAACGGGCACTCGCCGCCCTTGTCGCAAACCGGGCAATCGAGGGGGTGGTTGGCGAGCAGGAACTCGATCACACCCTCCTGGGCCTTCCTGATCTCCGGTGTGGCGGTACGCACGATCTGGCCGTCGGCCACGTCGGTCATGCAGCTCACGACCATCATCGGACCCTTGGGCCCCTCGATCTCCACCAGGCACTGTCGGCACATGCCGACCGGTGTCATCCGGTGGTGGTAGCAGAAGCGAGGCACGTAGGTTCCGGCGTCTTCCGCGGCGTCGATGACCTTCTGCCCAGGTCTTGCCTCGTGCGTCACTCCATCGATGTTGACCGTGACGGTCGACTTCTTCGCCGGCTCGGAGACGGCGACGTTGGTCTCGCTGGTGCTGGTCTCGCCAGGCGCTTGGCCCTCAGAGGTCTCCGCTTCTGTGGCGGCTTCGCCGCCGGACGACACGGGTTCGGACGCCTCGTCTTTCGGATGCTCAGGCATGGACTGGGACCCCTGTGGCGGTGATGGGGTGGCGGTCGATGCCGTCCTTTGGGACGCCGTGGTCGATGTAGTGCTCGAACTCGTCGCGGAACCGCTCGATCGCCGACGTGATCGGCGCCACGGCGGAAGGGCCGAGCGGGCAGATCGTCGTCTGGCGGGGCGGGAACGTCAGACCGGGGCTGATGTTCTCGCTGACCGACAGCAGCGTGTCGAGATCCTCGGCACGCCCGGCTCCGTCGAGGATGCGCTTCAGCACCCGCTCCAGCCACGTCGTGCCCTCACGGCACGGTGTGCACTTGCCACAGCTCTCGCGGGCGAAGAAGCGCACGATGCGCCAGCAGGCGGCGACTACGTCGGTGCGCTCGTCCATGACCACGATGGCACCTGAGCCGAGCATGGAGCCGGCCTTGTCGACCGTCGGCTTGTCGAGCGGGAAGTCCAGGTGCTCCTCGTAGAACCACGGCGCCGACGCCCCGCCGGGGATGAACGCCTTGATTGCCCGCCCGTCGCGCACGCCGCCGCAGTACTCGGGGGCCTCGAACAGCATCCGGAACGTGGTCACGCCGTTCGGCACCTCGAACACCCCTGGCCGGTTGACGTGGCCGCTGACGGCGAACATGCGCATGCCGGTCGATGTGGGCGCCCCGATGTCGTGAAATGTCTGGCCGCCCTCGTTGACGATGTACGGCACGTTGGCCAGCGTCTCGACGTTGTTGACGATCGTCGGCTGCAGGTACAAGCCCTTGACGGCAGGGAAGAACGGCGGTTTGAGACGCGGCATCCCGCGCTCGCCCTCGAGGCTCTCGATCAGCGCCGTCTCCTCGCCCACGATGTAGGCGCCGGCGCCCCAGGTGAGCGTGATGTCGACGGAGAAGTCGCTGCCGAGCACGTTGCGTCCCACGAGGTTTCGCTCGTAGGCCTCGTTGAGTGCCTGGGCCAGCCGTTCTTGCGCCAACGCCATCTCGCCGCGCACGTACAGGAACGCCTGCGCGGCGTCGACGGCGTAGCACGTCAGCACGGTGCCCTCGATCAGCTGGTGCGGGTCGCGCTCCATCAACATGCGGTCTTTGTACGTACCGGGCTCGCTCTCATCGCCGTTCACGACCACATAGCGCGGATAGACGCCTTCTGGCAGGAAGCCCCACTTGATGCCGGCCGGGAAGCCGGCACCCCCGCGCCCCTGGATCTCCGACAGCTTGATCTCGTTGTGCACGGTGGCAGCGCTCATCTCGGTGAGCGCCTTGCGCAACGCGGTGTAGCCGCCAGAGCTCACGTACCCGTCGTAGGTATGGCTGTCGTCGCGGTCGAAGCGAGCCGTGATGATGGCGTCACCTGTCGGGACCATGCCCTCGACGCGGAAGTGCTGCTCGTGTTCCGGCTGCTCGTCCTGATCGCTCATAGCGCATCCACGGTTGCTTGCTGCGCAGTGGCAGTGCCCGACCATCCGGCGGTGGTGCGCTGGCGCACGCGAGCCAGCGTCCCATGGGGCGGGACTTCCTCGGACAGCCTCCCTGCCGACAGATCGTCGACCAGTTGGTCGAAGGCCGCTGGCGTCACGCAGTGGCGGTAGCGGTAGTTCACCTGCACAGCCGGGGCCTCGGTGCAGGCGGCGATGCACTCGACATCTTCGAGCGTGAACCGGCCGTCGTCGGTGGTAGACCCGGCCTTGACGCCGAGGCGCGCCTCGGCGTGCTCCAGCAGCTCCCACGCTCCGAGCAGCTGGCAGGAGATGTTCGTGCACACGCTGATGCAGTACTGCCCGACGGGCTCGAACTTGAACATCTCGTAGAACGTTGCCGTGCCGTACACGTCGGCCGGAGTCAGGCCGAGCAACTCGGCGAGGTGTGACATCGCCTCCGTTGTGACGTACCCGTTCTGCTCCTGCGAGAGATGCAGCAGCGGGATCAAGGCGCTCTTCGGACGCGGGTAGCGGCCGATGATCTCCTTGGCGATCGAGATGTTGGTGCTCGTCAACCGACTCATCGGTCAGGACTCATCGGTCAACCTCTCCCAGGATGGGATCGATGGAGGAGGTCACGGCGACGGCGTCGGCGATCAGGCAACCGCGCAGCATGTGCGGCAGCGACTGGAGGTTCACGAAGCTCGGCGGGCGAATGTGCAGACGGTAGGGCGCCGCAGACCCGTCGCTGACGATGTGGCAGCCGATCTCGCCCCGCGGGCCCTCGATGCCGACGTACACCTCACCCTCCGGCACCCTGAAGCCCTCGGTGAAGATCTTGAAGTGGTGGATCAGAGCCTCCATCGATTCGTCGATGCGGGCTCGTGGGGGGGGCGTCACCTTCTTGTTCTGCACGCGGTACGGACCCGACGGCATGAGCTCGACGATCTGGCGCACGATGCGCATCGACTCGCGCACCTCGTTGAGGCGGATGGCATACCTGTCGAAACTGTCGCCGTACTGGCCGACCAGCACGTCGAACTCGACCTGGTCGTAGTGCAGATACGGCATGTTGCGACGCAGGTCCCACTCGACGCCCGTCGAGCGGAGGATGGGGCCGGTTGCGCCGAGGGCGACGGCCTCCGTGGGGGTCAGCACCCCGACGCCCTGCAGGCGTTCGCGCCAGATGGGCTGGCCCGTCATCAGCAGGTCGTACTCGTCGAGTCGGCCGGGAATGGACTCGAGCAGCCGCAGCACGTCGTCGCGCCATCCGGCTGGCAGGTCAGCGGCCACGCCGCCAGGGCGCACGAAGTTGTGGTTCATGCGCAGCCCTGTGACCTTCTGGAAGAAACGCAGCACCTCCTCGCGCTCGCGCCAGCCGTAGATCATCATGCCGACGGCGCCGAGATCCATGCCGTTCGTGGCGAGGAACAGCAGATGGCTCGCCATCCTGTTCAGCTCCACGAGCAACATCCGCATCCACTGCGCCCGCTCGGGGATGTCATTGGAGATGCCGAGCAATTCTTCAACGGCCATGGAGAACACGAGCTCGTTGCTCAGCGGACTGGCGTAGTCCATACGGGTGACGTTCGTGCCGCCCTGGAGGTAGCTGAGTTGTTCGGCCTGCTTCTCCATGCCGGTGTGGAGGTAGCCGATCACCGGCTTGCAGCGCAGCACCTCCTCGCCGCGAAGCTCGAGCATCAACCGCAGCACGCCATGCGTGCTGGGATGCTGAGGTCCCATGTTGATGACCATCGTCTGGTCTTCCTCGGGCGTCTCTGGAAGATCACCGAGCGCCGCAGCTTCGGTCTCACTGAGCCGCAACACGGCGCCGATCTCACGCAGCAGCTCGGAGGCCACGATCTCGCTGCGCGGCTTCATCTCCTGGGAGCCCTCAGACGTCTGGCTCACATGACCGACATGCACGGTCATCGCGCGTTCCCTGCTTTGAACTGGACCGGGATCTCACCGGTGGCGTAGTCCTTGCGCAGTGGATGACCGTCCCAGTCCTCCGGCATCAGGATCCGAGACGGGTCGGGATGGCCGTCGAAGCTGATCCCGAACATGTCGAACACCTCGCGCTCCATGGCCTCCGTGCCAGGATGCAGGTCGAACAGCGTCGGCAGCGAGGGATCGTCTTCGGGAACGGCGACGTTCACGCGCAGGCGGCGCCCGGCCTTCATGTCGAGCAGGTTCACCACGACCTCGAAACGATGGCGCTCGACGCCGTCAGGCAGCCAACGTTCCAGGTGCTTGAGATAGTCGACGGCCGTGACGTCGAGACACATCTCGTACCCGTCGTCGGCCGTGGCTTTGAGCACGTCGAGGTACCGTTGGCGATCGACGTAGATCACGTCTTGGCCGAACCGCTGCGTCAGTGGGCACCCGTAACGCGTCGGGACGCGTTCTTCGGGCGCCTCGGCGTCGTCGGTCATCGGTCAGTTGCTCCCGAGCGAGACGGTGATCGGCCGGGACGACGGTGAGATCTCAGTGACGTGCAGGTCGGCGCCGGCACCGGTCTCGCTGCGGCGCTGCATGATGTGACCGTCCTCGATCGCCTGGTGCAGCGTCTCGATGGCGTGCAGCAGCGTTTCGGGCGTCGGCGGGCAGCCGGGGGCGTACACGTCGACTGGCACGATCTGATCGACACCCTGAACGATCGCGTAGTTGTTGAACATGCCGCCTGTCGATGCGCACACGCCCATCGAGATGACCCACTTGGGCTCCATCATCTGGTCGTACACCTGGCGCAGCACCGGCGCCATCTTCTGGCTCACCCGACCGGCCACGATCATGATGTCGGCCTGGCGGGGAGAGGCGCGGAACACCTCCATGCCGAAGCGCGACAGGTCGTAGTGGGCGCCGCCGGTGGCCATCATCTCGATGGCGCAGCAGGCCAGACCGAACGTGGCCGGCCACGAGCTGCGCGAACGCGCCCACTTGACGAGCGTCTCGAGCTGCCCGGTGATGACGTTGTGGGACATCCCTGCCATGCCGTCGTCGAGGATGTTGTCGAGCGTGCCCACGCTCAGGCCGCTTCTTCGCCAGCGGGGCGACCGTCGAGACCGACGCGACGCACGGTGGATGCGGACGTGCGCTCTGGCGACACGA
>JACDHN010000387.1 GCA_013821025.1 Acidimicrobiia bacterium
GGCGAGACGCGTCCGATCGGCGTCAATCAGTTGGCGTTCGTGCCGGCCGGTACCCGCCACAACTTCAAGAACTCGGGCGGCGTCCCGTTGCGCCTGTACACGGTGTACGCCCCGCCCGAACACCCCGACGGCACGGTGCACCGCACGAAGGAAGAAGCCGACGCCGACGAGCACGACCACTAACCAAGTCCGGCCTCAGGCAGTGGCGTCGCTGGGATGCTCGGTGTTCTGCAGCGCCCTGGTGACGCTGACGCCGACGGCCGTGAGTGGCACGGCAATGAACGCCCCGACGAGGCCGGCGACCACTGTGCCGATGGCGAGGGCGAGGAGCACCACAAGTGGATGCAGGCGAAGGGTCTTGCCGAGCACTAACGGGCTGAGCACGTCACCCTCGATCTGTTGGACGATGACGACTAGGCCGATTACGGCGAGGGCGGAGCCGAACCCTTCTGAGACGAGCGCCACGAGCGCTGCGACGAAGCCGGCGACGACGGCGCCGATGAGCGGGAAGAACGCCGACAGCGCAGTCAGCACGGCGAGCGGCAGCACCAGTGGGACACCGATGATCGCGAGACCGACACCGATGACGACGGCGTTGACGACGCCGACCGCCATCGTCCCCCGGACGTACCCGCCCAATGTGGTCCAGGCAGCGTCGGCCGCTCGACGAGCGCGGTCGCGGAGTCTTGCCGGGAACAGACCTAGGCCAGACGCCGCTAGCTGTGATCCGTCTTTGACGAAGAAGAACGTCATGACCATGGCCAGGAGCGCACCGGCGATCACCTCGGCCAACAACGCGGCGCCCTCCACGAGCTGCCCGGTACCGCCTGACCCGGCCTGCTCGACGAGACGATCGGTGGCTGCACGCAGATCGACGTCCTCGATGCCGAGCGGTCCGTCGGACAGCCAGGTCTCGATCTCGGCGATCCCAGCGTCTACTTCACCGCCCAGATCGTCGAACTGATCGGCGATCGAGGGCGCCATGAGGGCGACGATTCCTGCGATGATGCCGATGGCCGCCAGGATCACGACCCAGGTGGCGGCGAGGGACGGCCAGCCCCGGGCGGTGAGCCACCTGACGGGAGGAACCAGCACCGTGGTGATCAGTCATCGTCCGGCCCGTTCGCGGTCGAGGCGGTCCGCCCGCAATGAGGTGATCACCGCCACGGCGATCACGAACGCGATCACGACGAGTGAGATGTACGTCGGCAGATGCACCTCGAACGGTTCGCCGATCAGCAGCATCTTGACGCCGACAAACGCCAAGATCACTCCCAAGCCCACGTTGAGGTATCGGAACTTGCCTTGCATCCCGCCCAGCAGGAAGTACAGCGATCGCAAACCCAAGATGGCGAAGGCGTTCGCCGCAAACACGATGAACGGTTCGCGGCTGACGGCCAGGATCGCCGGGACGGAGTCGACGGCGAACACGACGTCCGTGGCCTCGATTAGCACCAGCACGGTGAACAACGGGGTCGCCAGCCGCTTGCCGCTCGCGCGGGTGAACAACTTCTGACCGTCGTAGTCGTCGGTCGTGGGTACCAGGCGGCGGACGACTCGCATGGCGATGTTGCGCTCGTAGTCGATCCGATCCGACTCGTCGTGCCGGGCGATCTTCACTGCCGTGTACAGCAGGAACGCACCGAACACGTAGAGCACCCACTCGAAGCGCTCGATCAGCGACACCCCGGCGAAGATGAAGATGCCGCGAAGCACCAGGGCGCCGAAGATCCCCCAAAAAAGCACCCGAAACTGGTACTCGCGCGGTACGGCGAAGAACGAGAAGATGACCGCCCAGACGAACACGTTGTCGATCGACAGGCTCTTCTCGATGAGGAACCCGGCGTAATACTCACCGCCTGCCTGACCGCCGTGCCAGAGCAGCACGACGATGCCGAACGCCAGGCCGATCGAGACCCAGATCGCCGACTCGATCGTCGCCTCCTTGATGCTGATCACGTGGGCTGTGCGGTGCACGAGCAGCAGGTCGACGACCAGCATCACAGTGATGGCGCCGACCAGTGCTACCCACGCCCACAGCGGGACGTCGATGCTGGCGAAGTTCTCCTCGGCCGAGGTCTCGGCGACGAGCACGTGGGTGGTCAACGTCGTCATCGATCGGTCTCCTGCCGGTGCGTGTCCGAGGTCGTGGCACCGGAGGCGCCGCCACCCGGTCCCTGGTGGGCGATGCGCCGGAGGCGGATCTCCGTGATCGTGCGGCGGTGTAAGCCCATCACCTCGAGGTGCCAGTCGTCGATGTCGATGACGTCGCCCGGCGAGCTCGGGATCCGGCCGAGACGGTCGAGCACCAGCCCGGCGACGGTGGCGTAGTCGCCAGCAGGGAGCTCGACGCCGATGTCGGGAAGATCGTGGATCGGGAACCGACCCGGGATCTCGATCGATCCGTCGGCCAGGTGCTGCACGGTCGTCAGGTCCGGGTCGGTTTCGTCGTATATCTCTCCGACCAGTTCCTCGACCAGATCCTCGATCGTGACGACGCCCTCCGTGCCTCCGTGCTCATTGGCCACGATCGCCATCTGCACCCGGCGGGCCTGCATCTCGCGCATCGCCGCAAGCACGTGCACAGCTCGCGGGAAGACGGGTGCTTCGGCAGCTCGAGCCGAAACCGGGCGCTCATCGCGTGCCAGCAGCTGTCGCAGATGCACCACGCCGACAAAATGATCCAGATCGCGTCGGGGAGCCACAGGCGCACGCGAGTGTCCAGATGCCGAGAGTTCTCGCAGTGCCTGTTCACACGTCCATTCGGAATCGAGCACGAACACATCGCGTCGAGGCACGAGCAC
>JACDHN010000388.1 GCA_013821025.1 Acidimicrobiia bacterium
CTTCCCACAGAGCCGAGCGAGCGCCAAGCCGAGTAGCTCCGTCTCGATGGGCGCCGATCCATGCCAGCAACTCGAGCGATTTCGACCTGCCGAATTCCGCGGCCCTGCCTGCGCCGTCCACGACGTCGATCAGGCCGAACAGTCGGATCGTCAGATCCCGCTGAAGCTCGTTCATGCTGATCGTCGACGCCGCCGACGAGACGGCCTTGCCGTTCGTTGTGACGTCGACGGTGCCGGTGTCGGTCTCGATTGCCAGCCGAAAGCCGTTGGTGCACGCCGGTTCAACGGGTTCGTTCGCAACCTCGGCCGGCGAGTCATCGTCGGACCCGTCAGCGTCGACCGACTCGCGTTCGAACTCAAGCAGTTCGTTGATCTCGAGCAACTCCTCAGGGTTGACGCCGAGCGGAGTGAGAGCGATGCCGAACGGTTCGAGGTGCCACGATTCCGCACCGGCCGCCAGCGTCAGTCCGCAGCGGTGGTCCCGCGGCGCTCTCGCGACGATGACGGCGAGTCCGGGGCGGTGCTCGACGGGCACCGCATCGCCGTGTGATGCGCCGACGACCACGACGACGGGCTGCCACTCCTCACCGCCGGTGCGACGCGCCCGGAGCCGGAACGTGGACTCCACGGTGGATGGGCAACCGAGCAGCTCGTTCGCCAGATCGAGTGCGGCATCGACCGAGTCCAACATCTGGTGATTCACCGATCCGACGAAACAGCTCGGGTCGACACCCACACCGATCAGCTGGACCGCCTCCGCCAGCACCGACGACGCCAACGCCGTGGCGATCCCGGTGACGACCATGTCGGCCGTCGTCGCATCGGCGTCGACGTAGAGGGTGCCGAGACTCTCCGGATCCGCGTACACCCCACTGCCCGAGGCTGTCATCCCGACTGCCACCAGTGCCGGACACGGCGCCCCGACGGCGCGGGCCGTAGCAGCGAGAGCCTCCAGCGGCACCGAAGCGGGCAGGCCCCAGCGGTCGCTCGTGGTCGAGATCGATCTCCACGGCTCGCCCAACGACACCGGGCCGTCGGCGATCAGCGCGATCGCTCCGTCTCCGTCGACGATCAGCGCACACAAGCGATGTTCGCCGCTGACCATCGACGCCGCCGCCGAGCGCACGGCGAGGTCGATGCGGGCACTGCGTTCGACCCCTACGACGCTACGTAACCGCCGCTCGGTGTCAACCACACTCGGCGGCGGTGAGGGCAACCGGCTTCGCACCCTGGCGGCGCGGAGCCGCTGACGACGCAGCGCCTCGAGCACGCCGAGCACACCCGCCGACAAGGCGGCGACCCCTACGCCTACCGGCGCCGGCGCGTCGGGACTCGTCGTTTCGGTCGGAACCTCCCCGTTGTCGCCGGGACCAGTAGGCGCTGGCACCGTGTGCGTGGTGGACGACGAGGAGGACGACGACTCGCTGCTCAAGGGCGTAGCCGGCACCATCGGCGGCACCTCAGCAGGACGCGGCGCGTTGGAGCCAGGCTTCTGCGACTTCGTGGAGTCATCCGATCCCGAATCTGATCGGTGAGTCTCGCGCCGGGCCGGCTCTCGCTTGCCCTGCTGGTCGCCGTTTCCCCCGCCGTCAGGCGCGGCCGAGTCCCTGGAATCTTGCCGATCATCGTTGCCTCGTTCAGCGTCCACTGGGTCGGGTGCCGCTCGTTCTCGTTCGGCACGTTCTGGCGGCGAGACTTGCGGTTCGCACTGGGGCAGCACGAATTGCTCCCCTGGGTAGATCAGGTTCGGGTCGCCAGACATCAGCCCGATGTGGTTGGCGTCGATCAGGCGTAGCCAGTACCGCTGAACCTCGGCGTCAGCCGGCGCCCGACCGAGCTCTCCGGTCAGATGGTGCTCAGCGATCATCCAAAGGTTGTCGCCTTGTTCGACCCGATACCTCTCGAGGGCGGGAGACGCAGCCGGGATCCGAACGACGCGAGCCTCAGCGGGGAGCTTCAGTTGCCAACCCACCCGCAGCGCACTCGGCGTAGCAAGCCTGCGGCCATCTACCTGGACCCGATCGACGTTCAGGTCAAAGATCTCACGCCAACGGCTCGGGTCACCGAAGTGCTCATTGGCAAGGCTTCGTAGGGTGTCAGTCGGTGCGACGGTGATCTGCACGTCGTTGTCGCGCTGCCGAGCGGATGCGAAGGAGTCTTCGGTGTCGAGCATGACGTCGACCTCTGCTAGAGCTCCCGACGGGTCGGCTGGCGCGACGACTGGCAGCGGCGGCGCAGCCTCTACCGCTCGAGGACTCTTGGTCATCAGCGGGATCAGGAGGAGGACGGTGGCGATCAGCCGCTGCGCAGCGATTGCCAAACCGCCGGTGGCGGCGGGAAGCGGCTCGACACGCACGGGTCGTAGATAAGCCGCACTGGTGCGATTCGCTGCTCGGACGTCTCGGACCCAGCGGGTTTGATGGCCGAGCTCCACGCCGACGGTGATCGCGAACCGAATCCATACGACCCAGATGAGTGCCCCGAGCACGCCGGTGACGATGGCTCTCTCGTCGCGAAGTTCGAGTGCATCGCGGCCTGGCCAGGGATTGGCCACGCTCGTCCGTAACATCATCGGGACGCCGAACAGCAAAGCGACCAACACCAGCGCTGCGAGCACACCACGCACGACGTCGGCCAGACGTTTCATGGTGAACCTCCATTCACCCCGGTCGACGAGTTGGATGTGGCTTTGCCAGTAACTGACGCAGAGCCGGGAAGGATCAGCCGGTCGACCGTGGCTGTGGCGGTCACCGACGCCCGGCCGGCGGTGATGCTGACCGCTCCGGAGTGGCCTTGTCGGGAC
>JACDHN010000119.1 GCA_013821025.1 Acidimicrobiia bacterium
GACGTGTCGTCGCCGTTCGTGCAGCCGACGACGGCTGTTCCCAGCACGAGGCTGCAAGCGGTCAGGCGAGCGCGCCTCATCGGGGAAACCGTACTGCCGGCCTCGCTCACTTCGTTCGCTCGGCTGACTCCTATCATTCGCCGATGGGCGACGTGCATGCTGTCGGGGCGTCGAGTCTCGTTTCGGGTCGTCGGGGCGTGCTCGATGATGAATCGCTGTCTGGTGTCGCCTTCACCGAGGCCTTGTCCGAGGCCACCGACGCCGGTCTGCAGCAGCTGTTCGGCGACGTGTGTGGTGACGATTTCCGTGGACTGGCACTCGTTGCGACAGGCGGCTACGGGCGCGGCGAGTTGGCGCCGGCCAGTGATCTCGACTTGCTGTTGTTGCACGATGGTCGGCGGCGAGACGTGGACGAGCTGGCGGCGGCGCTGTGGTACCCGCTGTGGGACGGCGGGCTTCGCCTGGGTCATGCGGTGCGTACGATCGAGGAGCAGCTGCGGCTCGCCGTCGATGACGTCGAGTCGGCGACGGCGTCACTCACGGCCCGCCACCTCGCAGGGACCGAGGAGCTGACGTTCGCGCTCCGGGCGAAGGCGCTCGCCGCCTGGCGCAAACGGGCGGGAAAGGGCCTGGAGGCGTTGGCGCGACGCGATGCTGAGCGCCACGAGCGCGCAGGCGAGGTGGCGTACCTGCTGGAGCCCGACCTCAAGGACGGGGTGGGCGGTCTGCGTGATGTGCAGTCGCTTCGGTGGGCGGCAGCGGCAGGGATGGAGTTGCTCGCCACCGATGTCTCGGCGATCGAGCGGGCGGCCGAGCGTCTCGTGCGCGTGCGTGTGTCACTGCACCGCGTGTCGGGCCGCTACGGCGACGTGCTCCGCCTGCAGAGTCAGGATGCCGTGGCTGCTGGCGCCGGCGCTGCCGACGCCGACGCGCTGATGGCCGACGTGGCCGCTGCCGGCCGCACCGTGGCGTGGGTGTACGAGCAGTCGTGGAGCGGACATCGTCGCGCTCGGTTACGCCGGCACCCGTTCGACCGCGTGGCGCCAGGTGTGGAACTGCGTGACGGCTCGATCGAACTCGCCGCTGCCGCCGATCCGGGCGCCGACCCGACGCTGGTGTTTCCTGTGGCGACGGCGGCGGCTCGTCGCCACGTCCCGATCGGGCGGACGACGCTCGTGCGTCTGGCCGCCGAGCTGCCGTCCTTCACCGACCGCTATCCGCACGGCTGGCCTGTGGGCGCCGTGGACGAGCTGGTCGGCCTGCTGCTCGAGGGGCACCGGGCGATACCGGTGCTCGAATCGCTCGACCAGGCCGGGCTGCTGGCCCGCATCCTCCCGGAATGGGAAGCCGTGCGTTCGCGGCCCCAGCGCAACGCCTATCACCGCTTCACGGTCGACCGTCACCTGTGGGAGGCGGCGGCCAACGCCGCCGAGCTGGTCGACAGGGTGGCCCGACCCGACCTGCTGGTGCTCGGCGCCCTGTTCCACGACCTGGGCAAGGGCTTCGAGGGCGACCATACCGATGTCGGCGTGGACCTCATCGCCAGGATCGGGCCGCGCATGGGTCTCACACCTGGGGACGTCGACGTGTTGGCGAATTTGATCCGTCACCACCTGCTGCTGGCCGACGTTGCACTCCGCCGCGATCTGGCCGATCCGGCCACGACGGCCAACGTTGCCGCCGCCGTGCGCACCACCACCGAGCTTGAGCTGCTACACGCGCTGACGATCGCCGACTCCAAAGCCACCGGGTCGACGGCGTGGTCGGATTGGAAGGCTGGTCTGATCGCCGAGCTGGTGGCGCGAACTCACCATGTGCTCGGCGGCGGAGAGTCGGTGGCGGGCGAGTGGCGCCTGTTCCCCGACGCCGAGACGTTGTCGGCCATGGCGTCGGGCGCCCACCGGGTGCGCATCGACGCCGATTCGGTGACGACGGTGACGTTGGACATGCCCGGCACGTTCGCTCGGATCGCGGGTGCGCTGTCCCTTCACCGCCTCGATGTGGTGAGCGCCGAGGCCCACTCCGAGCCGACGGGACCCGGCGGCATGCCGATGGCCGCATCGCGGTTCCGGTTTCTGACAGTCGAGACCCGGCCGCTGGCCACGTTCGCCGACGCCTTGCGCGAGACGATCGAGCGGGCGCTGGCCGGTCAGCTCGCCATCGACGCCCGCCTGGCCGAGCGGGCGCGGTCGGCGAGCCGTCGCCGGCGGACGCAGGCGGTGACGCCCGCGCCACCGTCGGTGGCGTTCGTCGACGACGCTTCCGATGACGCCACGGTGATCGAGGTGCGGGCACCAACGGTGCCGGGTCTGCTGCACCGGCTGGCCAAGTCGCTTGCCGAGGTGGGTCTCGACATCCGCCACGCAACCGTGCAGACGATCGGTCCAGAAGCGGTCGACACATTCTACGTCGTGGGTCGCGACGGGTCGCCGATCACCGATCCGTTCCACCTGGGCGAGATCCGGCGCGCCGTGCTGCATGCCGTCGCCGACTGAGGTCCGGCACGGCTGGCTAGCGTGCAAGTCGTGGCGCAGTCGGAGGAGATCGAGCCTCGCCCGCAGGATTTCACCGCCGACCTTGTGCGATGGAGTGAGACGCTGGCGGCGATCGCCCGCACCGGACTCGGGTTCACCGAGAGCCTTTACGAACAGGAGCGCTTCGAGGAGGTGCTGCACGTGGCGGCCGACATCAAGGCTGCGGCCAACGAGGCGTTGGAGGCCATCGAGACCGAGCAGGAGCAGGCGCATTTCGTGCAGGAGTGGATGGAGTCGGTCGGTGTCGGCGTGCCCGGCTACGTGACGCCCAAGGTGGCGATCGGCGCCATCGTCGGCAACGATCGCAACGAGATCCTGCTCGTGCAGCGGGCCGACTCGGGGATCTGGCTCTACCCGACCGGGTGGGCCGATGTCGGGTACTCGCCGGCCGAAGTGGCGGTGAAGGAGGTGGGGGAGGAGACCGGCATCGAGTGCGTTCCCGAGCGGCTGCTGGCCGTCATCGACGGCCAGCGCATGGGCTTCAGCCGCTTCGGCATGTACATGCTGCTGTTCCACTGCACAGCGTGCGGCGGCGCTCTGAAACCGCATCCCCTGGAGACGTCGAACGTCGGGTGGTTCGCGCACGACCAGCTCCCCGGTGCGACGGCCGGCGCCCAGTGGTGGGCACCGATGGCGTTCGCTGCCATCTCCGGCGAAGACTTTCCCGTCCACTTCGACCCCGTACGTTCCCCCATCTGGCGCTCCTGACCGACCACCGCGCCACTGTGAGCGCGCCCGGATCTGTGAGTCCCACGCGCTCACTTCGGCATCGAGCGCTCACACTTCCCGATGGTGTCCGCGAACTGTGACGCGCACGGTCGGTGTCGACGTCGAGCGCTCACACTTCCCGAGGGCGCTTCGGCGGCCGCGTTAGGAATCGCCGTCGTGGTCGCGCAGGAAGCGTTCGACCTCTTCGACCAGCTCGCTGGGGTCGGGTTCGGCGGGGGATTCGCCGAGCGCGTCTTCGAGGCGGGCGACGTAGTCCTCCAGATCGTTGCTCTCCACGAGCGCGTCGACGCTGGCTACGTACTCGCCGACCTGCCCGGACAACGACGACGTAGGCCGGGGGGAGCCGACGAGCTGGCACGCCCGTTCCAGCAGGGCGAGCGTGGCCGGCGGAGAGGGCAGGGCGTTGGCGTAGTTGGGCACGGCCGCCCACAGCGACACGCATGGGATGCCGGCGTTCCCGAACGCCGTTGACAGCACGCCGACGATGCCGGTGGGCCCCTCGTATGTGGAGGGCTCGAGGCTATAGCGCTCGGTTAGTCCCGGATCGCTGCTCGTGATGAGCAGCTGGGCGGGTCGGGTGTGGGGCACGTCGGCCAGCAGCGCGCCCATGGTGATGGCCATGGTGGCGCCGAACTTTTCGGCGATGCCGATGATCTGGTCGGTGTAGAGACGCCACCGCAACGACGGCTCGGGTCCGAGCACGATGATCACGTCGGTGCCGGGCAGCGACGCCGACCACACGCCGGCCGTGGGCCAGACGATGCGGCGGTGCTGCTCGTCGTCGAGGCGGACGTGGGGGCGAATGGTGGCGAAGTCGGTGAACAGCTCCGGATCGAGCTCGCCGATCGGCATGGCGTTCCAGTGCTCGATCATGGTCTGGGCGCTCTGTGACGCAGCGTCGCCTGCGTCGTTCCAACCGGAGAAGGCGCAGATGATCGTGGGCCGCTGGAGGTCAGGCTCAGCGAGCCAGCGGACCAGATCGGTCGACTCGTCGGGGGTGTCCATCGCACCCTCAACGCTATCGTCCGGGCGATGAGCGATGACCGCGACCTCTCCGGCGCCGAGGTGGTGATCGAGGCGGTGGAGCAGGTGGACGACGACCTGGTGGCTGCGTTCGGTCGGTTGACGCCGCAGCTCTCGTCGTCGCCGGCCCCCGACCGGTCGGCCCTCGCGAAGCTGGTGGCGACGCCCGGCACGGTGCTGTTCGTGGCCAGGATGGACGGCGAGATCGTGGGCAGTCTGACGCTGGTGACGTTCCACATCCCCACCGGCCAGAAGGCGTGGATCGAAGACGTGGTGGTGGACGAGGTCGCCCGCGGCAAGGGCGTCGGCGAGTTGCTCAGCCGGGCGGCACTCGCCGAGGCAGCGCGACGCGGCATCGGCAGCGTCAACCTCACGAGTCGCCCGTCGCGGGAGTCCGCCAACCGGCTCTACCTGCGCATCGGGTTCGAGGCCCGCGAGACGAACGTCTACCGGTACTCGTTCTGAGGGTGATGTCGCTATTGCTTGAGCAGGTCGGTCAGCACCATGACGACGAACGCCAGGCTGAACGCGATCAGCGTGGCCACGACGGCGCCGATCACGACGGTCAGGGCCGAGCTGGCGGCGACTGCCCACAGCCGTTTGATCGGTCCGGGGGCGTGATAGGCGTCGCCGGGCGTCTCGGTCACGGGGATCGGCAGGCGACGGGGCGGCTCGTGCCGCAGGCCGGCGGCCACCGGACGGCGGGCGCGGCCCAATTTGGTCTGCGCCCTGGCAGTCTTACGCCACCCGCTGGCGACGAGCGCCAGGATCGCCAAGCCGAGGATGAACGCAGCACGTACGGTGACGTCGTTGAGTGACACGCAGGACCCGATGGTACAGCCCCCCGAGCCGGCGAGCAGGTGGTGGTCGATCCCGATGGCTTCCCTCGGCCTGCTGGCGCTCGGCGCCATCGCCGTGGCTGGGCTCCTCCCGTCGGAGACGTTCACCGACAAGTCGGTGGTCGACCTCGACGGTCAGGGAACGCATCGGGAGACCACGCCGTTCGCCAGGGTGCCCGCTTCCGCCGAACCAGTGGGTGACCGGGTGTCGTTCGGCCAGCTGCCCGATTCGGCCAGCCAGTTCCCGACGAACAACGACTTCTACTTCGTCACGGTGTCCGAGCCGCCACAGACTGCGTTGTCGTGGTTCGTCGGACGCGGCGAGGAGTCGATCGTCTTCATCACCGAGATCGAGAAGTTCGGCCGGTCGACGCCGAGCGAGCGTCGCCAACGATCCCGTCAGATGATGGCCACCTCGGAGCAGATCGCCCAGTACGTGGCGCTCGAGGCCGCCGGTTACGACGTGGAGTTGGTGCCTGGCGAGGTGATCGTCGACCAGCTGCTGTGTTTCGAAGTGGGCGCTGACGGTGAGTGCGCCATATCAGCGCCGGCGGACACGGTGCTCGACGCCGGCGACGTGTTGGTCTCGGCGGGTGGCACGAAGCTCGACACGCTTGACGACCTGCAACGAGCGCTGGTGGAGCGCAGGCCCGGCGACGTGATCGAGGTCGAGCTGCGGCGCGGCGAGTCCAACAAGACCGTCGACGTGGAGCTGATCGGAGACCCCGACGACCCGGGTCGCACGCTCGTGGGGTTCCTGCCCGTCGACACGGCCCGGGTCGAGTTGCCGTTCGAGGTCGACATCGACACCGGTGCGATCGGCGGTCCCTCGGCAGGACTGGCGTTCACCCTGTCGTTGCTCGATCAGCTCACGCCAGGCGACCTCTCACCCGACGACGTGGCGGTCACCGGCACGATCGGCGTCGAGGGGACGGTCGGGGCCATCGGTGGGCTACCGCAGAAGGTCGAAGCCGTGAAGATGACCGGCGTCGACGTGTTCCTCGTGCCGGCCTCCCAGGGTGACCTCGACGAGGCCCAGGCCGTCGCCGGGAACGACATCGAGCTGGTCCCCGTGGCCGATCTCGACGAGGCACTGGCCGCCCTGGAGCGCCTCGGCGGCGATCCGCTCGCCGCCACCGACTGAACAGCATCGCCAGCAACTGAATCGTGCCGTCATCGGGTGGATTGCCACCACCGGCGCCGTGCCGGTGCGTACGCTCCGGTCATGGCTGTGTCGTTTCCCCGCCCGGATCCTTCGTCCCCGGCTTCGATCGCCAGGGCCAACTTCGGCACGGCGCGCAGAGGCTTCGACCAGAACGAGGTGCGTTCATTCTTGGCCCTCGTCGCCGCCGAGATGGCCCGCCTGCGTGAACGCGAGCAACATCTGGAGGCGGCGCTGCTGGAGGCCAAGGACGCCAACAACGTCTCGTCTGACCTGATCGACGAGGACACTGCCACCAGGCTGCTGGGAGAGGGGGCGGCTCACATCCTGCACGCCGCCCGCGAGTCGGCAGCATCCGTGAGGTCGAAGGCCGAAGAGGGCGCGTCGACGATCCTGGGCGACGCCACCGGCGAGGCGACCCGGGTCCGCGAGGAGGCCGAGGTGGAAGCGGCCCGACGCCGTCAAGAGGCAACGGCCGACGCCGAGAATCAGATCAGCATGGCCAAACAGCAAGGACGCGACATGGTCAACGAGGCGCGCTCGTACCGTGAGCGTGTGCTCAGTGAGCTGTCGCGCCGCCGGGACCTCGCCCGTGCCCAGATCGAACAGCTCATCCACGGTCGAGAGCAGCTGCTGGGAACATTCACCCAGGCCAGGGATACCGCCGACAACCTGATCGGCCGGCTGGGTTCCATGGGCGACGCTGCAGCCCCGTTCGACCTACCGCCTGCTCCACCGGTGCCGCAAGGCGACGCTGGCGGCGAGCTCGACCTCGACGCCGTCGTCGACGAGGAGTTGCGCACTGGCGCCTTCTTCGACCAGGACGCGTTCGACGAGAAGGGCCCGGTCGAGCCGGCGTTCGGCGACGCTCTCGATGTCATCGCCGACTTGCAGGTGCCCGCCGATTCAGTCGGCGGTGCGATCGATGACCAGCATGCCGCCTCCAGCTCCGTCTCCGGCTCCGGCTCCGAAGGATCGGGAGGCCGAGTTGTGGAGCTGTTCCCCGGTTCGGCCGGCGAACGTGACGATGACGGAGATGCTCCCGGCAACGACGCCGCCGGCCACCCATCCGGTGACGAGTCGGACGAGGATGCGACGCAGTCGACCACCGTCGACAGCTTGTTCGCCAAGCTGCGAGCCGCCAACGTCGACGACGACGCTCCGGCTGGCGCCCCCACCGACGAGCCGACAACACCCGAAGAACTGGCTGCCCTCCACGACACCACCGAGCTCCCCATCACCGACCCACTCATTCCGAGTGAAGGCCCATCGGCGAACGGATCCACGACAGCAACCCCCTCCTCCGACGCATCCAGAACGGCGCAAAG
>JACDHN010000120.1 GCA_013821025.1 Acidimicrobiia bacterium
GTCCTACGGGTCGACCGAGCTCGACGCCAGCCTGCTGATGATCCCGATGGTCGGCTTCCTGCACCCATACGACGAACGAGTGGCGGGGACGATCGACGCCGTGCGCCGCGAGCTGACCCATGACGGTTTCGTGGAGCGGTACCCGACCGAGCACGGCGTGTCCGTCGATGGTTTGCCCGGCCGGGAGGGCGCCTTCTTGCTGTGCACGTTCTGGTTGGCCGACGCCCTGGCCCTGACAGGCCGGGTCGACGAGGCGTCGGAGCTTTTCGAGCGACTGGTCGCGCTCACCAACGATGTCGGGCTGCTCGCCGAGGAGTACGACCCCGTGCAAGGGCGCATGTTGGGCAACTTCCCCCAGGCGTTCTCCCACATCGGCCTCGTCAACACAGCGTTGAACCTGACGGAGGCCGTCGGCCCGGCTGGTCGCCGACGAGAGGACGTTTGATGCGAGCGATGACCGTGAAGCCGGGGAAGGAGGGGAGCGCAGCGGTCACCGACCTCGGGGCGCCTGCCGGCGAGGGTGACGTCGTCGTCGACGGCATCTCAGTCGGCATCTGCGGCACCGACATCGAGATCGCCGCCGGCCGCTACGGCACGGCGCCTCCTGGCGCCACAAGGTTGGTGCTCGGTCATGAGTCCCTCGGCCGTGTCGCCTCCGCGCCGCCGAGCAGCGGACTGGCCGCCGGCGATCTCGTGGTCGGGATCGTGCGGCGCCCAGACCCTGTACCTTGCGGACCGTGTGCCGCTGGCGCTTGGGACATGTGCCTGAACGGCAAGTACACAGAGCGTGGCATCAAGCAGCTCGACGGCTACGGCGCAGAGCAATGGCAGGTGGAGCCCGAGTTCGCGGTGAAGGTCTCAGCGGCCCTCGGTGATGCTGCCGTGCTGGTCGAACCGACGAGTGTCGTCGCGAAGGCGTGGGACCACGTGGAACGGATCATCGCCAGGGCGCCGCTGGCGCCGCGAAGGGCGCTCGTCACCGGTGCCGGCCCCGTCGGGCTGCTGGCGGCGCTGCTCGCCGTGCAGCGAGAGCTCGAGGTGCACGTGCTGGACCGCGTCGTCGACGGCCCCAAGCCCGACTTGGTAGCGGATCTCGGCGCCAGGTATCACACGGGAGACGTCACCGATGTGCCGGAACCGGACGTGGTGATCGAGTGCACCGGCGCCCCGTCGGTCGTGCTCGATGTCGTCGGGCACACGACGCCGGCCGGGGTGGTGTGCCTGACGGGCGTGTCGAGCGGCGGGCGGACGGTCTCGGTAGACGTCGGAGCTGCCAACCGCGAACTCGTACTCGAGAACGACGTGATCTTCGGCTCCGTGAACGCCAACCGCTCGCACTACGAAGCGGCCGCCGAGGCGCTCGCCGCCGCAGACGCCCGCTGGCTGGCCGGCATCCTCACCCGTCGCGTTCCCCTGCACTCGTGGATCGACGGTCTCGAACGGCGCCCCGACGACGTCAAGGTCACCGTCGACCTCCGTCAGCCGTCGGTGCAAACGATGATCGCCGAGGGCCGCCGCTCGTGACGGCAAGACGCAACGCCGAACCCGAAGTGTCCTTATCTAGCCTTGACGGATTGCCGCCCGATCGTTAGCGTTCCGCTGCCGTGGCAGGCTCGGCCCGGAAGCGGATGTTGGAGGCGGGCGTTGCCATCCTGCACGAGAGTGGCGTCATCACCGGCGTGACGCACATCAAGCTGGCCAGGGTGGCCAAACGCGCCGGGTACACAACGGGAGCCGCATATCGCTTCTGGCCGGCGCAGGAGGATTTCCACCGCGATCTGGCGATTGCCGCGTTGGAATAGCGCGATCGCTCGTCCATCGCCGACACCATCGCCGCAACCGCTCGGTGGTCGACGGCGGTGCTCCGCTGCTCGAGGTGATCCGCACGGGCGCCCAGGCCAACGTGCACCGCTTCCCAGGCGAGACCGATTTCTTCATCACCCTGGCGCTGCGGGCCAGCGCCGTCCACGCCAGCGGCGACCTCGTCGTGGCGAGCCGTGCCCGCGTCGAGGAAGGGTTGAAGAGTCACGTCGAGCTGTACGACGCCCTGATGTCGATGTTCGGACGACGCCCGCGGCCGCCGTACACCACCCACCACCTGGCATCTGTGCTGGCAGCGCTCGCCGAGGGGTTCGCCATCCAGGACGTCGGCGGCGAGCATCAGCACCTCGACCGTCCCGATCTCGGCGAGGGCGTCGGCAGTGGCTGGACGCTGTTCGGCACGGCGACGCAGGCCGTGATCGAGCATTTCACCGAGCGATGTAGTTGCGCGGCTGTCGGCTGGGGCCGACCCGTTCCGGGGACCCCAGCCGACAGCGCCAGCGAGCTAGAGCGGGCTCACCAAAAGCCGCCGCCGAAGAGGCGGATGGCGCCGTAGAACTTGTCGGCCGCTGAGTAGCACAGGCCGCGGGCGGGCACGTCATACCAGTCGTCGTAGACGACGAGGCACTGGTAATTCATGTTGCTGTGGAAACGGTTGTCGACGGACAACCGGCTGTAGCCGGACCTGCCGTGGTTGCGGTAGCCGAAGTCGTGCCGATCGCACGACTTCTGGAAGAGGTTCTTGTAGTGGTCGATGATCGGGACGGAGAACGGCACGCTGCAACCGTTGTTGTTCCAGTCGAGAGCCTGGGGGTAGCGCGCCTTGTAGATGCGGTAGTACGAACCGTAGACGCGTTCCATCGTGACGACTCGCGCGGCGCTTCGCAGCTGGCACTTCCTGCCGCAGCTTCCCCCCGGGTCCGGGCGGGCCACAGGCCCGGCGGCAGAGGCCAGCGCCCCGGCGGCAGCGACCGGTGTCTCCGCGGCAGCGACCGGCGCCCCGGCGGCGGCGACCGGCGTTTCCGATATCGCGGCTGGGAGCAATGCTCCGGCAACCGTGAGCAGTGATGCCGCAGATGCGACGAATCTCTTCATTTCGGACCCTTCCTCGTTTCGTTTGTGGTGGCTTCGTTCTGCAGAACTGCCGGCAGCATGCGCCGATGGGCCGATGGCCACAAGAGCGAACACCGAAGCGGAATAGTTCTTATTCGACCTTGACGGATCGTCGCCCGATCGTTATGGTCTTGCCGCCGTGACCACCTCGGCCCGACGCGAAATGTTGGAGGCAGGCATCGCCCTGCTGCACGAAAGAGGCGTCGTCACCGGCGTTACGCACATCAAGCTGGCCAGGGTTGCCAAGCGCGCCGGGTACACCACCGGCGCCGCCTATCGCTTCTGGCCGGCGCAGGAGGATTTTCACCGCGAGCTGGCGATCGCCGCCCTGCACTGGCGCGATCGCTCGTCGGTCGCCGACACCATCGCCGCCATCCGCTCGGTGGTCGACGGCGGTGCCCCGCTGCTCGAGGTGCTCCGCACAGGCGCCGAGGCCAACGTGCACCGCTTCCCAGGCGAGACCGACTTCTTCATCACCCTGGCGCTGCGGGCGAGTGCCGTCTACGCCAGCGGCGACCTCGTCGAGGCCAGCCGTGCTCGTGTCGAAGAAGGGCTGAAGAAGCACGCCGAGCTGTACGAGGCACTCATGGCGATGTTCGGACGGCGGCCCCGACCGCCCTACACCACCCACCACTTGGCGTCAGTGCTGGCAGCACTCGCCGAGGGGTTCGGTATCCAGGACCTCGGCGGCCGGCACCAACATTTCAACCGTCCAGATCTCGGCGAGGGTGTTGGCAGTGAGTGGACACTGTTCGGGGCGGCGACGCAGGCCGTGGTCGAGCACTTCACCGAGCCGAGCCCATAGCCTCGGGGCGATGATCCGGTACGACGTGCAGGCGGTGAACACGGCGACCGCGTCGAGCAATCGCATCCACGACGACGAGGTCGCCAAGGCGTACGGGTTCGGCGGCGGGTTGGTGCCAGGAGTCGACGTGTACGCCTACCTCGTTCACCTCCCGGCGGAGCAGTGGGGCGTCGAATGGCTGCACGGTGGGTCGATGTCGGCGCGATTCGAGCGGCCGGTGTACGACGGGGAGCTGCTGTCGATCACGTCGTCGGACGACCCGACCTCAGGCCTGTTGCAACTCTCACTCGCCGGGCCTGACGGCGGCCAGCGCGCCAGCGGTGCTGCGAGGGCCGTCGCGGAAGTGCCGGCGTCAGAACGGGAGACGCCCGAGCACCGGGATCGGCCGCAGTCTCCGCCTGACGCCGACGCCGAGGCGCTGGCGCCGGGAACCTTGCTGGGATCGGTGACGGCGACGTTCGATGCCGCTGCCGCACCCGGGTACCTCTCGGCGGTCCGTGAGCCGCTGGAGCTGTACCAGTTGCAGCAGCTGGCGCATCCCGGTTGGCTACTGCGATTTGCCAACACCGTGCTGGCCGCCAACGTCCGCCTGGGACCTTGGATCCACGTGTCGTCAGACGTCACGTTCGGCGGCGCCGTCCACGACGGAGACGTGCTCGACGTGCGGGCCGTCGTGCGGGACGAATACGAGCGCAGCGGGCACCGCTTCGTCGTGCTCGACGTGGCCATGGTCGACGCTGATGACGGCTCGGTCGTGCAACACGTGGAACACCGAGCCATCCACACACCGCGCAAGCCATGAGCGCCGGGCGAGTACAGGCTGCGACCGAGGAGCTCTACGGTCTGCTGCCCGACGAGTTCACCGCTCGACGGGACGCTCTTGCGAAGCAGGCAAAGGGCGATGGGGACGCTGAGACGGCGAAGACGGTCAAGGGGCTGCGCCGGCCGACAGCACCGGCATGGCTGGTGAACCTTCTCGTGCGTCAGCATGGCGACGACATCAACCGCTTGCTGGCTCTCGGCGAGGACCTGCGCCAGGCGCAGTCGGCGCTTGACGGCCAGCTGATGAAGCAGCTCTCCGCCGAACGCACCACGCTCGTTGAGGACCTCAGCGGCAAGGCGGGCAAGCTCGGTGAAGCACAGGGTCAGAAGGTCACGGGTGCCGTCGAGCGCGATCTCGAAGAGACGCTGCGGGCGGCCGTCGTCGACCCGCTCGCCGCCGAGGCGGTGGCCAGCGGACAGCTCACCAGGGCGCTGTCGTACGCAGGGCTCGGTGAGGTGGACGTCTCCGGCGCCACTGCGACGCCGCTGCAGAAGTCGTCCGCGAAGCAGCCGCCACACCAGAAGAAGCCGTCGTCGACCGAGCAGGCGTCGTCGACCGACAAGCGCGCGAGAGGGCACACAGAGTCCGCCAAGGACCGCGAGGACCGAGAGGACGCAGCGAGACGAGCTGCAGCGGAGCAGGCGGCCGTAGCAGCGAAAGAGCGGCTGGAGTCGGCGACAGCCGCCGTGTCGGCGGCACAGCAGGCGCGCCAGGAGGCCGAGACGCTCGTGACAGACCTGGAGCAACAGCTCGCGGGGGCGCGCAGCGCGCTGGCCGCAGCGAAGAAGCAGCACGACCAGGCCACGCGTGCGCACAAGCGGGCAGAGCGCGGCGCCTCGTCCGCAAAGTCGGCGCTCGACGCGGCGCTCGGCTGATCCCGGCGGGCACTGCTCGGCCGGGTGGGTGGTTAGCCTCGCGACAGCCATGGCCGACGACATCACCTCAGCGGTCGAGCGGGCGCTGACGCCCGACGAACAGCAATTGGCGAAGCTCCGCGGCCAGAACAAGATGACCGCCCGCGAGCGGATCGACATGCTGCTCGACGAGGGCTCGTTCGTCGAGGATGCGGTCCTGGCGAACGCCATGGCCGAGCGTCTGCCGGCCGACGGCGTGGTCACTGGGCGGGGCTCGGTCGACACCGTGCCGGTGGTGGTGGTGGCGAACGACCCGATGGTCAAGGCCGGCTCGTGGGGTGCCCGCACCGTGGAGAAGATGATCCGTGCCACCGAGACGGCGCTCACCGAGAACGTACCGATCATCTGGCTGGTCGACTCCGCAGGCGCCCGAATCACCGACCAGGTGCAGCTGTTCCCCGGGCGCCGAGGTGCCGGCCGGATCTTCTACAACCAGATCCGCCTTTCTGGCCGCGTGCCCCAGATCTGTTGCTTGTTCGGTCCCTCAGCGGCGGGTGGCGCCTACGTGCCGTCGTTCTGCGACGTCGTGTTCATGGTCGACGGCAACGCCTCGATGTACCTCGGTTCGCCGCGGATGGCCGAGATGGTGGTCGGCGAGATCACGACCCTCGAGGAGATGGGCGGCGCCAGGATGCACACCAGCATCTCCGGCTGCGCCGACAACCTGGCCGCCGACGACGAGGATGCGCTCGCCCAAGCACGCGCCTACCTGTCGTACTTCCCCCGTTCGTGGGAGCACGAGCCGCCGCTGTACGAGCCGGAGCCGCCTGAAGAGGAATTGGCCGACGACGCCATCCCCGACGACGAGAGCGTGCCGTTCGACATGCACGCCGTCATCGACAGGCTGGTCGATGTCGAGAGCTTCTTCGAGATCAAACCGGCCTACGCCCGCGAGGTGATCGTCGGGCTGGCCCGGTTGGAGGGCCGGCCGGTGGGCATCGTCGCCAACAACTCGGCGCATCTCGGAGGGGTGCTGTTCGTCGACTCCGCTGACAAGGCTTCTCGCTTCATCTGGTGCTGCGATGCCTTCAACATTCCGCTGGTCTTCCTGGCCGATGTGCCGGGCTTCATGATCGGCACTGTGGTGGAGCGCGCCGGCATCATTCGACACGGCGCCAAGATGGTCACCGCCGTGGCGGAGGCGACCGTGCCGAAGGTGTCGGTGATCGTACGCAAGGCCTACGGCGCCGGCCTGTACGCCATGTCCGGTCCCGCGTTCGGCACCGATGCGACCATCGCCTTGCCGACGGCGAAGATCGCCGTGATGGGGCCGGAGGCGGCCGTCAATGCCGTGTTCGCCAACAAGATCGCGGCGATCGACGACGCCGACGAGCGAGCGGCCTTCGTGTCCGAGCAGCGGCAGATCTTCGAGACCGACGTCGATGTGTTGCGTCTCGCCTCAGAGCTGGTGATCGACGCCGTGATCCAGCCGAGCCAACTTCGCGGCGAGCTGGTGCGACGCCTGGAGCACGCTCGCCACAAGGACCGCAGCTTCAGCGCACGTCGCCACGGAGTACCCCCGGTGTGAGTGAGCGCAGCGCGCACATACCGAGCCACGTCGCGATCCGCGACGTCGTTGCCCGTGACGGCCTGCAGGGGGAACGGCCCGTCGACGTTGAGCAGCGGGTGAAGCTCGTGCACCTCTTGGCCGCCGCCGGTTTGACCGACATCGAGGTGGCGGCGTTCGTATCTCCCAAAGCCGTGCCGGCCATGGCTGGTGCCGCCGATGTCGTGCAGCGTGTGGCCGATGAGCTGTCCGGCGTGCGGCTGTGGGCACTCGTGCCGAACGTCAAGGGTGCCGAACTGGCGACGGCAGCCGGCGTCGAGCACCTGACGATCACGATCTCCGCCTCCGAGCACTACAGCCGTAAGAATACGAACATGTCGGGCGACGAGGCGCTGGCTCAACTCGGCGCCATCCGCTGCGCGGCCCCGGACGCAGTGTGCGACGTCGTCATCTCGTTCGCCTTCGGATCGGCCTACGACGACGAGACCATCACGCCCGAAGAAGTTGCCGCCGTCGTCGAGCGGGCTACCGGAGAGGGGGTCGACCGGGTGACGCTGGCAGACACAACGGGCGTAGCGACACCGCGCCGGGTGGTCGACGTGCTCGCCGCCGCTGGCACCGA
>JACDHN010000121.1 GCA_013821025.1 Acidimicrobiia bacterium
TACCCGTCACCTCGCATCGTCGCAACGGTGCCATCCACCCACACCGTTGAGCCCATCAACGGCGGGCGCTCTTGTCCGTCGTTCGCCTTCTCGATTCCTTCACCTGCTCGAGCAGGTGGTCCGGAACGAGCTCATACCGATCGTGGACGGCGCTGAAGCTGCCTCGACCAGAGGTGAGCGACCGGAGGTCGACGGCATAGCGCCGGATCTCAACGGCCGGTACGTGGGCAGCGATCTGATGGATGCCGTCGCCAGTCGCCGTCGTGCCGAGCACGCGGCCCCTGCGAGCGTTGATGTCTCCGAGTACGTCGCCTTGATATCCCTCTGGCACCGTCACAGTGAGTGCCGAGATCGGCTCCAGCACGGCAGCGCCGGCCTTGGCCAACGCTTCTCGCAACCCGAGACCCCCGGCCGTCCGGAACGCCATGTCAGAAGAGTCCACGGAGTGCGTCTTGCCGTCGTAGCACTCGACGCGCACATCGACGACCGGGAACTCGTGGACACCGCCCGACGCCATCGCCTCCTCCACCCCCTTCTCGACTGCTGCGACGAACTGCTTCGGGATCGCCCCACCCACGATCGCACTGACGAACTCGCTGCCCGTTCCTCGAGGCGTCGGGCTGACCCGTAGGTTGACCACTGCGAACTGTCCGTGACCCCCCGATTGCTTCTTGACCCTTCCCTCAGCGGATGCGGTCCCGAAGATCGTCTCGCGGTACGGGATCCGGACGTCTTCGGTGTCGACGTTGACGCCGAACTTGCGCGCCAGGCGCTCCAAGGCGACCGCCACATGCGTGTCGCCGGCACCCCGGAGCACGGTCTGACCCATCTCCTCGTTGCGTTCGACAACGAGGCTCGGGTCCTCGGCGAGCAGACGGGCGAGGGCGCCCGAGAGCTTGTCGTCGTCGGCTTGGGTCCGTGGGTTCAGCGCCAGCCCGAACGATGGCGGATCACCGATGCGCTCGGGCACCCGCACCGGAGAGTCCTTCGGGGCGAGCGTCGAGCCAGTGCCGGTCGCCGACAGCTTGGCGACCGCCCCGAGATCGCCGGCCATGACGCGATCCACCGGGACGTGATCCTTGCCACGCACATGGAGGAGCGCATGCAGCCGCTCCTCGGTGCCGCTGCGCGTGTCGACCAGGTGATCATCGACGCCGATCGAGCCCGACAGCACCCTGAACAGCGACACCTGGCCGACGAACTGGTCGGCGACGGTCTTGAACACGTGCGCCAGCGGCTTACCGCAAGGGTCTGGCACGACCTCCACCTCCACACCATCGGCACCCGTACCGGCGATCACCGTGGCGGGACGATCGGCCGGTGACGGCCCGAGCTCGCAGATGAAGTCAGCGAGACGATCGATGCCGACACCGGTAGACGCAGACCCCACGAGCACGGGGAACTCGAGCCCTTCGAGCACCTCGCGAGCCAGCGTCCGCCCGAGCTCGCCGACCGTCGGCACGTCGCCCGAAAGGTATCGCTCGAGGTGCTCGTCGTCGCCGGACACGATCTCCTCGACGAGCTCGTCGTGGAGGCGGTGCTCCTCGTCGACGACATCGTCCGGCAGTGGTCGGGTGCGATGCTCACCATCGGGCCCGTAGTCGAACCCCTGCTCGGTCAGCACGTCGGCGACGCCGTGGAATCGCGCCTCCTCGCCGAGGGGCAGTTCGAGGGGCACGAACCTCGCTGCGAACGACGAGCGCAGTTGGTCGAGCACTAGATGGAAGTCGGCTCTGGGCTTGTCCTCCTTGTTGACGAACACCATCCGTGGGATCCCTGATGCGGCGCAGGCGTGCCATGCCCGCTCGGTGCCGACCTCGACGCCGTCCACGGCGCTGACCACGAGCACGGCCAGATCGGCGACGGACAGGGCGGCATCGACGTCTCCGACGAAATCGGCATAGCCCGGCGTGTCGATGATGTTGATCTTGTACGTCATGCCGTCGCTGGCGGGCCACTCGAACGGTGCTACGGCAAGTGACAGCGACATCTGCCGTTTGATCTCCTCCGGCTCGGTGTCGCACACGGTGCTGCCCGCCTCGACTGTGCCTGCGCGAGCCACGACGCCCGCCCGGAACAACAGCGCCTCGACGAGGGTGGTCTTCCCGCTGGCGCTGTGACCGACGAAGGCGACATTGCGAATCCGCTCGATCGGTGGAGTCTGCACGGGTCGGATTCTTCCACGAAGGCGTCACATCCTCGGAAGGGGCAACGTGCCGCGGTTCGGATTGCTCGAGCCGATCACGTGCTGCCGAGGAAGGTGATCGCCCGCGCCCAGGCGTCGGCGGCATCGTCGGGTCGGTGGGCGGGACGTGACGGATCGTGGACGAACCCGTGCCCGGCGTCCGGGTAGCTGGCGATCGTCACGTGCTCGAAGGCATCGAGGGCGGCGACGTCGTCTGGCGGCGTCAGGTCATCCTGACCACCGATGACGGCGAGCACCGGGGTGGCGCCCGGCTGTGACATCGCCTCCAGCGGCGCCACGTGTCCGGCGCCGCGAAAGTGATCAGGCACACGGATCGGCCCGTAGAAGGCGACCGCCCGGTCGAACCTGCCGCGGGCAGCCACCTTGAGCACGTACATGCCGCCGGCACAGAACCCGATCACACCCACCCGGTCGCAGTGGGTAGCGTCCGCTGCGGCGACGATGTCGTCGAGGTACTCGGTGTCGTCGAGCCCGCGCATGGCCGCCGCTCTCGCCGGGAAGTCGACCGACGGATCCGAGCCGAGGCCGGTTTCTGTCAAAGGTTCCACGACGACGACTCGCCATCGATTCTCGTCGGCAAGCCGCGCCGCCATGTCCTCGAACAGCGGTCGCAGCCCCCACAGGTCGGGGATGATCACCAGGCCCGCGACCGCTTCACCCGTGCTCGGTTCGGCGAGGGCCGCTGGACGTCCTGAGGGCAGGGTGGTGCGCACTTGGGTCTCCGATCCGTTGGCGGTCAGCGGACATCACGCTACGTGACGCCGGTCAGCTCACCTTCGTCGGTGATGGCGTCGCCACGTCGCCGGCTGCCGGGTGGCTGGTACGCCACCTTCGGCGGACGGACAATGGTGGGATCATCCGGTGGTGACGACGCGCATCGCATTTCTTCGAGCCGTGAACCTGGGCACGCGGAGGGTGAGCATGGCGCGACTCGTCGAGATCTGTGAGGCGCTGGGCTACGAGGACGTCTGGACGTACGTCAACAGCGGCAACGCCGTGTTCGACGCAGCCGGTTCACGCGCCGCCATCGAAGTCTCGATGGAGGACGCGCTCGAGACGGCGCTGCGCTTCGAGGTCGAGACCTTCGTCCGCACAGCCGCCGAGCTGAACAAGGCGCTGAGCCTTGACACGGTCAAGGTCGGCGATGGCGACACGTACTTCATCACGTTCCTGAAGACGCCACCTTCGGCCGCGACAACCAAGGCGCTTGAGGCAGCCTCGAACGACTTTGACACGCTGATCGTGCGTGGTCGCGACGTTCACTGGCGCATGCGGGGCAAGTCGACCGACACGAAGCTCACGGCCAAGACGTGGAACCTTGTCGGTAAGCACCGCAGCACGAGCCGCAACGTCAACATGCTGCACAAGCTCGCTGCCAAGCTGGGCGCTTGACTCGCATCCTCGACCGACCAGAGTTGGCCAATGCCGAGGAGGTCGTCGCCCGATCGACATCGTTCCCCTTCTGCTTCGACTGGCTTGCCGACGGGACCATGGTGGTCACGTGCGCGACGGGTTAGATCAGTCCTCATCGGTCCTCGCCAAGACGTCTCGGTGCTCCGTGAGGCACGCTGCTCGCAGCCTGCCCGCTGCCTAGCGGGGTTTCTTGCCCGCCTCCAGCATGGAGATCATCTTCTCCACGCGAGCGGCCCGCGCCTTCGGACTCCTCGCCTGCAGGACCGGCAGATAGAGGCGGTACTGATACGTCTTGTCCAGCGAGTCGAAGAAGTCCTTCGCCTGCTTGTTGTCCTCCAGGGGCGCCACCACGTCCGGTGGGACGGTGGCGGTCTTCTGCGATTCGTAGGCCGCATCCCACCTGCCGTCGGCCTGGGCGGCCCGCACCTCGGCCGTCCCGGGCTCGCGCATCCGGCCCGCCGCCAGCAGCATCTCGACCTTGTCGACGTTCACCTTGGACCACAGGCTCCTCGGCCTACGCGGGACGTACTTCTGCAGGTAGTAGCTCTCGTCGAAGGACTTGCGCTGGCCCGACACCCAGCCGTAGCACAGTCCGATGTCAACGACCTCGTCGTCGGTCACCGAGGCGATGCTCGAGCTCTTCTTGGCCATCTTCAGCCAGACCCCGGCCTGGAGCTCGTGATTGTCGGCCAGCCAGGACTCCCACGCGGCGGCGTCTTGGAAAGCGATGATCTCCGCTCCGGCGAGCGCTTCCACAAGGCGCCCACGGGAACCATCGTGACGCTGCAGGGACTCATCGCCTGATGATCGAGACACCCTCAATCGACAACTGCGATCGCGTCAACCTCGATCAGGTACCCAGGGTCGGCCAGCGTTTCCACTCCTACCAGGGTGTCGGCGGGCTTGTGGTCACCGAATACCGCCATCCGGGCATCCGAGATCTCAGGCAGATACTCAGGCCGGTGGTGAACGACGTAGATCGTGATCTTAGTCACCTGCTCCGGTCCCGCTCCGGCGGCGGCGAGGGAGCGGCCGACGTTGGCGAACGCCTGGCGGGCCTGAGCAGCCAGGTCGCCGGGACCGACAAGGTTGCTCTGAGCGTCGTCGGCCACCTGTCCGGCGACGAACACCAGCCGGCTGCCGGTCGCGACGATGACTTGGGTGTAGCTCGCCGGCGTGGGCAGACCCTCGGGATTGATGAGCTCGAGAGTCATCGGAGCGGGCCCTCCGTCGGGGAATGGTTGATCGGGACGCCGACGGGCAGGACAGTGATGCCGGCCTGCGCCCTGAGCACGGCGCCAGCCTGTTCGAGGTTGAGAACGGTGCCGGCCAGGTCCGTCAGAGTAGCGCGGCTCGACTCTGACAGCGCGTCCCCGGTGTCGCATCGACGCCTCTCAGTGATGGCGGGATTCGTACCAGTCGAGCGACTCTGGATCGGCGAGCGCATCCCTGGACGCCACCTCGTCGGGGCGAGCGCCCTGGAGGATGCGCTTGACCGGGACCTCGAGCTTCTTGCCCGACAGGGTGCGGGGCACCGAAGGTGCAGCTTCGATCGAGTCGGGCACATGTCGCGGTGAGAGCTCGCTGCGCAGCGACGAGCGGATGCGTGCTGCCAACCTCTCGTCGAGCGTCGCTCCCGGCGTCAGCGTGACGAACAGCACGAGATGGCCAAGTCCTGCGCTCTCGCCGCTGGACGCGTCGGCGTCGTCGAGGTGCACGACCAGCGAGTCGACGACCTCGTCGAACTGCTCGACGACGGCATAGAAGTCGCTCGTGCCGAGCCGCACTCCAGCCCGATTGAGCGTGGCGTCGGAGCGCCCGGTGATGACACATGCCCCATCCTCGGTGAACGTCACCCAGTCCCCGTGGCGCCACACGCCTTGGAAGTCCTCGAAGTACGCAGCCCGGTAGCGAGAGCCGTCGGCGTCCCCCCAGAAGCCGACGGGCATGGACGGCATCGGCTGGGTCACCACCAGCTCACCCGTCGTGCCGGGAGGGCACTGCCGGCCAGCGGGGTCGAAGGCCTCCACTGCGCAGCCGAGCAGTCGGCACGAGATCTCTCCAGCCCGCACCGGCACCAGCGGTGACGAGCCGACGAACGCCGTGCACACGTCGGTGCCGCCGGCGATCGACGACACCGGCACACCGATCTCGTCGTGCACCCAGCGGAAACCCGCCGGCGGCAACGGTGCGCCGGTCGATCCGACCCACCGCAGTGCGCCGCGACTCGGCGTGATGCCGGCCTTGCGGCACGACATGAGGAACGGCGCCGACACCCCGAACACCGTGCACCCGGTCTCCTCGGCGAGGCGCCAGAGCGTGTTGAGGTCGGGCGAACCGGGGTCACCGTCGAACAGGACGAGCGTCGACCCGGTGAGCAATCCTGACACCAGGTAGTTCCACATCATCCAGCCGGTCGTGGTGAACCAGAAGAACCGGTCCTCCTCGGTCAGGTCCTGGTGGAAGGTCAGCACCTTCAGGTGCTCGGCGGTGACACCTCCGTGCCCGTGCACGATGGCCTTCGGCAGTCCAGTCGTGCCCGATGAGAACAGCACGTACAGGGGATGGTCCGCAGGAACGGGCACGATGTCTCTGTCGCCGTTGCCGTTGCCGCCGCCATCCGTAGCCGCCACGACGTCGGCCCAGGCGTACCGCCGGTCGTCGACGGTGAACAGGCGCGCCGCCGTCTGGTCGTCGAGGTACGGGATCACCACGATCCTCTCGAGCGAGGCCAGGCCGGCGATGATCGCCTCCACCTGTTCGGACCGGTCGACCGGCTTGGCGCCGTAGCGGTACCCGTCGACGGCGAACAACACCTTCGGGTTGATCTGAGCGAAGCGATCGATGACCGAGCGCACGCCGAACTCGGGGGCGCAGCTGGACCAGACGGCGCCGATCGAGGCGGCAGCCAGGAACGCCACGATGGTCTCGGGGATGTTCGGCGTGTACCCGGCGACGCGGTCGCCGGGCTCGACACCAGCGCCCCGCAGCCACGCAGCAGCCGAGCGGACCTGCGCCGCCAGCTGTGCCCACGGCAACTCCTCGGCGTCGCGGGTCTGACTCCTGGCGACGATGGCAACGCGGTCGGCGAAAGTTGGATCATCTGCTCTGGCCAGCGCATGAGCGGCGTAGTTCAGCTCACCACCGATGAACCACCGGGCGCCTGGCATGGCGGCGTCGTCGACGATGACGTCTGGCTCCCGATCCCACCGCAGCCCGCACGTCTCGGTGGCGCGGCGCCAGAATCCCTCCAGGTCCGCGACCGACCAGGCGTGCAGCGAGGCGTAGTCGTGATGCCCGTTGGCCGTGGCGAACCGTCCGATCGCCGTCGACGACCACACGTCGCCAGGCGGCGTCCACAGCACCTCGCCGCGCCCGATGCCCGACTCCGACACAGCTCGACGCTACAACCCCCATTCCCCTCGGGGGGAACCGGGATCGGGGGGGTCAGCGGACGGGGACGCCGAGTTCGCGGGCGATCACGAGGCGTTGCACTTCGCTCGTGCCTTCGCCGATCTCCAGGATCTTCGCGTCCCGGTAGTGGCGCGACACCGGCGTCTCATCGATGAACCCGTACCCACCGAAGATCTGGGTGGCGCTGCGCGTGGCGTCGATGGCTGCCTCTGTGGCGTAGAGCTTGGCGACAGCGGCCTCGCGCTTGTAGGGCTGGCCCTGATCGAGCAGCCATGCGGCGTGGTACACCAGGTGACGGGCTGCGTGCAGTGACACCTCCATGTCGGAGATGCGAAAGGCCACTCCCTGATTTGCACCGATGGGCCGGCCGAACGCAGTGCGCTCGTTGGCATACAGCACGGCATCGTCCACGCAACGCTGGATCACGCCAACGGCAAGGGCGGCGATGGCAACCCGCCCCTCGTCGAGGATCTCGAGGAACTGGGCGAATCCCCTACCGCGTGTACCGAGCAGGTTCTCTGCCGGCACGCGGCAGTCGTTGAACGCCAGTCCGTGCGTATCGG
>JACDHN010000122.1 GCA_013821025.1 Acidimicrobiia bacterium
GCACAAGAGCGGGCCGTTGGACAGCTCCTGTACGGGCGCAACGCCATCGTCACCGGAGCGGGCCGCGGCATCGGCGCTGCGATCGCCGCCGCGCTCGACGCTGCAGGGGCTCGCGTGGCGCTCGTTGCCCGATCGATCGACGAGCTCGAGGCCACGGCGGCCGGGCTTGCCAACGAGCCGGTCGTCGTTCGAGCCGACCTCGGCACGCACGACGGTCCTGCGGCAGCCGTGGCCGCTGCCCTCGAGGCGTTCGACGGGACCATCGACGTGCTCGTCAACAACGCCGGCATGGCGTTGCGCAAGGACAGCGAAGACCTCACGGCCGATGAGCTCGACGACGTCTGGAACGTCAATGTGCGCTCGGCGCTGCTGACCACGGTGGCCGTGCTGCCCTCGATGCTCGAGCAGGGGAGCGGGTCGATCGTCTCCATCAGCTCCATCAGCGGCCTGCGCGGCGCACCCAGGCGGGCGATCTACGGAGCGTCGAAGGCGGCGCTCGACGGGATGACCCGTTCGCTGGCGATGGAGTACGGGCCTCGGGGGATCCGGGCCAACTGCGTGGCGCCCGGCGTCGTCGAAACGGAGATGTGGCGCGGCAACCTGGAGAAACCAGGCGTCGCCGATGCCGTGCTCAGCGTCATCCCGACCCGCCGCCTGTCGACCCCCGACGAGGTCGCCGATGTCGTCGTGTTCCTCGCTTCCGACGCCTCGAGGGCCATCACCGGAGAGGTGCTCGCCGCCGACGGCGGCATCCACGCCACGGTGAATCTCTGGCCCACCGTCTGAGTCCGCCGATCGAGAACTGTGAGCGCCACGTGCCGGGATCGGCCGTGAGCCTCACAGTTCGGTGGCCCCGGCTGAGGAGTGTGAGCGCCAACGTGCCGGATCCGCCGTGAGCCTCACAGTTCGGGGCGGCAATCGTGCCGCCGCTGGCACCCACGCCCGCGAAGCTGCCATCGTGAACGCCGTGGCTGATCAGCGGCACACCGAGCAGAAGGATCTGCCGGCGCAGGTGCGCCGGTGGGTGCGGGTGGCGGAGCGCATCACGGTGCTGACCGGCGCCGGCATCTCCACCGATTCGGGCATCCCCGACTTCCGCGGTCCGAGTGGGGTGTGGACGAAGAACCCCGGCGCCGAACGGACGGCCACGCTGCAGCACTACCTGTCCGATCCGGAGTTGCGCATCGCCGCCTGGCAGACACGCCTGCACCACCCGATGTGGTCAGCCGAGCCCAATGCGGGTCACCAGGCGCTCGTGCGGTTGGAGGAGGCCGGCAAGTTGCAGGCGTTGGTCACGCAGAACATCGACGAGCTGCACCAGCGCGCGGGACACGCCGCCGACCTGGTCGTCGAGGTGCACGGCACGGCCCGCTGGACCCGCTGTTGGAGCTGCGGCGACCGTCGTCAGATGAGCGAGACTCTGGCGAGAGTGACGGCCGGCGAACAGGATCCGCCGTGCGAGCAGTGCGGAGGGATCCTGAAGAGCGACACCATCTCCTTCGGCCAAGACCTCGTGCCCGACGTGATCGAGCGAGCGATGCGGGCCAGCGCCGAGTGCGACCTGCTGTTGGCGATCGGGTCGACGCTGAGCGTCTATCCGGCGGCCAACTGCGTGCCCGTCGCCAAGGCGGCGGGCGCACTGGTGGTCATCGTGAACGGCGAGGCAACGGCGATGGACCAACTCGCCGACGCCGTGCTAGTCGGCTCCATCTCCGACCTGTTGGACCGAATCGTCGACTGACGGATCACTGACGGACCCACAGACGGCGTGATTCGGAATCCCGAGTCAGTTGGTAGGCTTTTCGTATGGCCAACTTCCGAGACCTGCTGTCGGCCGCCAAGTCCGAGATCAGCGAGACCGACACCGATGGCGCGGCCAAGCGCATCGCCGACGGAGCACTCGTGCTCGACGTGCGCGAGCCCGACGAGTACGACGAGGGCGCGCTCGAGGGTGCGATGCACATTCCCCGCGGCCATCTCGAGTCGCAGGTGGAGAATCGCCTGACCGACAAGAACACACCGGTCGTCGTGTACTGCGCCGGCGGTGTGCGCAGCGCCTTCGCCGCCCGCACGCTCGGAGAGCTCGGGTACACCGACGTAGTTTCGATGGACGGTGGTTTCGGCCGCTGGAAGGACGAGGGCCGGCCGTGGACGAAGCCGGTCACGCTGACGGCCGAGCAGAAGCATCGCTACAAGCGGCACCTGCTGCTTCCGGAGGTAGGTGTCGAAGGCCAGGTCAAGCTGCTCGAATCGAAGGTGCTGTTGCTCGGAGCCGGCGGGTTGGGGTCACCCGCCGCGCTCTATCTCGCCGCGGCAGGCGTCGGCACGATCGGCATCGTCGACATGGACGAGGTCGACGCGTCCAACCTGCAGCGCCAGATCCTCCACAACGTGGAGCGGGTGGGTGAGCGCAAGGTCGACTCGGCCCGAAAGACGCTCGAGGCCCTGAACCCGGACGTGACCGTGGAGACGTACGACACCCGCCTTGATGCCACCAACATCGAAGACATCATCTCCGGCTACGACATCGTGGTCGACGGCGCCGACAACTTCCCCTCCCGGTACCTGCTCAACGACGCCAGCGTCAAGCTCGGCATCCCCGTCGTGCACGGCTCGATCTTCCGCTTCGAGGGCATGGTGAGCGTGTTCGACCCGAAGAACGGCCCGACGTACCGTGACATGGTTCCGGAACCGCCGCCGGCCGAGCTGGCGCCGAGCTGTGCCGAGGCCGGGGTGCTCGGAGTGCTGCCCGGGATCGTCGGCTCGATCCAGGCTCTGGAGGCCATCAAGGTGCTGCTCCACCTCGGCGATCCGCTCGTCGGACGGATCCTCGCCATCGACACGACGGAGATGAGCTTCCGCGTGTTCAACCTCAAGGTCGACCCGAAGAACGAGGTCACATGGCAGAACCGGGACCGCATCCAGCTCCGCGAGTTGGATGGTCTCTGCGCCCCGTGGCTCGGCGACCACTGAGCGGCACTCCGCCGGGTTCAGGCGGCGGCGATGACCGCCGGGCCGCTCGGGGGTCGATCGGGCGCGCCCTGGTTGAACACCAACTCGCCGCCGAGATGTGCGGATGCAGTGACGATCGCGCTCGCCGCCAGCGCCACGAGCTGACCCTTGTGACCGCCACGTCGACGTCGCCACCACGACCAGGCGAACCCGGCGAGCGCCACGCTGTTGAGCGCGGCGTGGGCGGCTCCGATGCGGTTTGACGACGCCGGCAGCCGGGTGTAGTCGCTGGCTCCGGATGCCGCCGTGGGTACTGCCGAGAGTACGCCCAGGGCGACGAGCCGGCGCGCCGCTCCGCGGCTGGAACGTCCGCCGAGCAGATCGAGCAACACGGCCGACGTGTAGCACCCGATCGTCACATCGGTGAGTACTGGGTGCAATGGGACGCCCATCCACTCCCCACTGAGAATCCGCCGGGCTGCACCTTTTCCGAGCGGCTGGCTCGCCGACGAGAGCGCCTTGGCCACGGGATCGAGTTGTCGGGTCTGTTCGACGGTTTCGACGAACCGCTCTGGTGGCGTGGTACCGGTCATGAGGCTGCTGTACCCACGGTGGCTGATCGTCAATCCCAGCGGTCTAACCGGGCTCGGGGAGGGGGACGGGTTCTCGGGCGAGCTCGTCGCGCTCTTGCATGACGACGCCGAGCAGCACGAGCCCGATACCCATCGCCTCCAGCACTGAGGGGGATTGGTCGAGGCCGATCCAGCCGACGACCGCCGCCGTCACCGGCAGCAGTGCCAACAGCATGGAGAAGCGGCGCACCGGGATGCGGCGCAGAACGTACTGATCGATGCCATAGCTGATGGCATTGGAGAACACGCCGGCGAGCAGCGCCAGCACCAGCAACCGCGCAGACCCCCACACTGCACCGCTGCCCGGGGCGCCGATCGGGGTGATGGCGACGGCGCCGATGGCCAAGCCGATGCCGAGCCCGCCGAGGCCGCGGTTGAGTCGCGCCACGTGGGCGCCGATCACGATATATGTGGCCCACAACGCTGAGGCCGCCAGCAGGAACGCCAGCCCGACGGCGTTGTCCGACAGCTCCAACCCGCCCAGGACGGCCACGCCCCCGGCGGCGGCCGCCAGCGCCAGGGCGTTGCGCCCGGTGCGGGTCTGGGCTGCAGCCACGGCGATGGGTCCGATGAACTCGATGGCCACGCTCTTACCCAGGTCGATGCGGTCGATGGCCAGGTAGAAGAACAGGTTCATCAACGCCGTGGCGACGCCGAACACGGCGGCCGCCGCCAGCTCGCGGCGGGTCCAGCCTCGCCAATGCCGGCGGGAGACTGCCAGCAGGGCGACAGCGGCGCCGATGACGCGCATCCAGGCCACCGTTCGCGGCGAGACTTCGTCGAAGATCGTGACGGCGATCGTGGCACCGACGTACTGGGAGATGGCGGCGAGGACGAACAACGCCTCCGGCGTCGCCGTCTCGAGATACCGCCCGACCGGCGCCGAGCGTGTGTTCAGTCGAACAGCTCCGGCTCGCTGGTCGAGATCTCGTCCCACATCGGCTGGAAGCTGATCCATCCGGCCAGCGGGAAGCCGGTCTTCTCGCGGGTGTAGGCGGCGTACTCGTGGCGGATCACCTTGGGCTCACCAGCTGCCATTGCCATGAGCTGGGCCTGGCACGAGCGTTCCATCGAGATGAACCAGAACGCAGCCTCGTCGACGGTCTCGCCCACGGTGAACAGTCCGTGGTTCTGGTGGATGGCCGCTTTGCCCGTCGGGAAGGCCTCGGCCAGCTCCCGCCCGGCGTCGACATCGAACACGACAGCACCACCCTGAGCCTGGATGACCATGTGGTCGTCGTAGAAGATGCAGGCGTCCTGGGTCAGTGGGCCGAGCGGGATGCCGAGTGAAGAGAACGACTTGCCGTACGGCGAGTGGGAGTGGGCGGCGGCGACCACGTCGGGGCGGGCATGGTGGATGGCGGCGTGGATCACGAACGCCGCCCGGTTGACGGCCCGGGTGCCGTACACCACGTCGCCGTCATGGTTCACCAGGATCAGGTCGCTGACCTTGATGTGGCGAAAGCTCATGCCGAACGGGTTCACCCAGAAATGGTCGGGGAACTCGGGATCGCGGACGGTGATGTGCCCGGCAACGCCTTCGGAGAACCCGAAACGCCCGAACAGGCGAAGGGCGCCGGCCAGCTTCTGCTTGCGGTGCAGCCGCTCGTCCTCGACGTCGTCGAACGTGGGTGGCATGCGGAACGAGACCTCTTTGGCGGTCAGGACCACTCCGTCGATGCTGCGGGTCTCGGTGCGCGTTTCATCTTCGGTGATCGCCATGACATCAGCGTAACGGTCAGGTCTCGGGCTGTTCCCGTTCGGCGCAAGTGGCCAGATCGTCCTCGATCTCGATGGCGCCCGGATCTTCCACACCTAGGGGCGTGTCCGGCGGGTAGTTCTCGGTCGGTTCGTCGACGAAGCGGTCGGCGTCGGTGGTCGCCTCCGTGTCGTCGTCGACGACCTCGTCGTCGAGCGCCTCGGCCTGATCCTGTTCGTCGGTCATGCGAGGTGAGGTACCCGCACCACCCAAGACGCCAAACGGCCGTCTGCACTGCAAGATTGTCGGGATGAACGAGATCGTCGTCCCCGCCGGCATCGCCCCGCCAGCCGCCAACTACGCCCTCGGCGTGGTGACCACGGAGGCCACGCGCTGGCTGCACACCGCCGGTGTGGTCGCCACGCGCCCCGACGGCTCGGTACCCCCCTCGATCGAGGAGCAGGCTCGCACCGTGTGGAACAACGTCGGAGCGATTCTCGAAGCGGCGGCGATGCCGATCGCCAGCGTTGTCAACGTCACGACCTACGTCGTCGCCGGTGTCCACCTGGCGCCTGTGATGGCAGCTCGCGACCGCTTCATGGATGGGCACCTCGCAGCATCGACACTTGTCGTCGTGCCTGCCCTGGCGCGTCCGGATTGGCTCGTCGAGATCTCACTCGTCGCCGCCCGCTGACTCGGCGCCCGCCGCTGTCCTTGACCGGGCGGCACGAAGTATGAAACGTTTGCAGAGCCCCGGGACCGTTCCGGGCGGTCTACAAGGGGGAATCGATGAGGAAGCGCTGGCTCAGAATTGTCGCGGTACCGATCGCCTTCACGCTCGTCGCCGCTGCCTGCGGCGACGACGAGGAAGGTGCCAACGGCACCGATGCCGCCACGGACGAGACGACGTCCGCGGGCACGGCGTCGGAGGGCACGGCGTCGGAGGGCACGGCGTCGGAGGGCACGGCGTCGGAGGGCACGGCGTCGGAGGGCACGGCGTCGGAGGGCACGGCGTCCGAGAGCACCGGTGGTGGCGGCAACGCCGACCTCGAAGGCACGGAGGTCAACGTGTTCGGTGTCGAGAGCTCTGACGAGGAGGCGGGCGCCATGCAGGACGCCCTCAATGTCTTCGCAGAGGAGAACGGGATGTCCATCACCTACGTGGGCGCCCGGACGTTCGAGGAGGAGATCAACACGCAGGTCGGCGGCGGCAACCCGCCCGACATCGCCACCTTCCCACAGCCTGGCAAGGTTGCCGATTTCGCCGCCAGCGGCGACGTCTTGGAGATCCCCGAAGCCGTGTTGTCGTCGGTGTCGGAGGGCTGGGACGAGGACTGGCTGAGCTTCACCAACGTCGACGGCACTCAGTACGGCGTCCCCCTCAAGTCCGACCTCAAGTCGCTCGTGTGGTACAGCCCGAGCGCCTTCGCGGAGAAGGGTTACGAGATCCCCGAGACGCTCGACGACTTCTTCACGCTCAACGAGGAGATGATCGCCAACGGCGACGTGCCGCTGTGCGTCGGCATCGAGTCCGGCCCTGCCACCGGCTGGCCGTTCACCGACTGGACCGAGGAGATCATCCTGCGCAACGAGGGCGCCGACTACTACAACCAATGGGTCACCCACGAGGTGCCGTTCAACGACCCGCCAGTCGTCGAGGCCATGACGGCGGTCGCCGACCTGTGGAGCACCGACGGGGCGGTGTACGCCGCGGGCGGTTCCATCGCCGCCACCCCGTTCGGCGACAACGGCCAGGCTCTCGTCGACGGCGAGTGCCTGATGCACCGCCAGGCCAACTTCTTCTCCGCCTTCATGCCAGAGGGCACGGAGTTCGGCGACGGCGACGGCCAGATCAACACCTTCTACTTCCCGTCCAACGAGGGCGAGCCGATCCTCGTGGGCGGCCTCAACGCGGCGGCCTTCGAGGACAGACCGGAGGTGTGGGCAGTGATGGAGTACCTCGGGTCCGCCGAGTTCGCCGACGCCCGACAGTCGGCCCAGGTCGAGCGTAAGGGCGGTGGCGAGGACGTCATCTCCGGATTCCTCTCGGCCAACTCCAACGCCGACCAGGAGTTGTACACCGACCTCGAGCAGGGTTTCCTCGAGGTCCTCAACACCGGCGAACCGGCAGCGTTCGACGCCTCCGACCAGATGCCCGGCGAGGTCGGTGCCGGCTCGTTCCTCGACGAGGCGACGTCGCTCGTCAACGGTGACACCGACGCCCAGGCTGCCGCCGACACAGTCGAGGAGAGCTGGCCCGATTGACCCCGACCGTCCAGTAATGGTGCCGGCGGCGAAGG
>JACDHN010000123.1 GCA_013821025.1 Acidimicrobiia bacterium
CATGTACGCGGCGCTGGCGGAGCTGGCGCCGGGAGTCACCGAGATCCACGTGCAACCGGCGATCGACACCCCGGAGGTTCGGGCCGTGTCCTCCGCGGCTGGGGGCTGGATCGACGACCTGGAGATGGTCACTGCCGACGAGAAGCTGAATGCCCTGCTCGGCGACAGCGGCGCCGAACTGATCGGCTACCGAGACCTCAGGGACGCGATGCGAGCTGGGTGACTGACCCAGCTAGCGGATCCGCGTTGGTCGCACTGAGCGCGACCAACGCTCCTGAGCAACGACACACTGGGACCACTATGGCCTCGCTCGCCGCCCTCCTCCCGCGCGTAGGGTCTGATCCCTCGGCTGTGCTCGATGCGTTCGGAGAGTGGGCGTTCGACGGAGGGCGCCCGCTGTACGCGCACCAGGACGAGGCCGCGTTTGCCCTGGCTGCCGGCGACCATGTGGTCCTGGCGACGCCGACGGGGTCTGGCAAGAGCCTGGTGGCCATCGCCGGCGTGCTGCTCGCCCGCAACGAAGGTCGACGAGCGGTGTGGACGGCTCCGATCAAGGCGTTGGTGGCCGAGAAGTTCTTCGATTTGGTCGATCTTCTCGGTGCGGCGAACGTCGGGCTGGCGACGGGCGACGCGGCGATCAACGTCGGCGCACCGGTGCTCGTGTGCACGGCCGAGGTGCTGGCCAACCATGCCCTCGTGACGGGCCCAGCTAGCGATTTCGGGTTCGCCTGCCTCGATGAGTTCCACTACTACGGCGACAGCGACCGGGGCTGGGCGTGGCAGGTTCCGTTGTTGGAGCTCACGAGCTGCCAGATGCTGTTGGCGTCGGCGACGCTCGGCGACATGAGCGCCATCACGACGGACCTGGCGGAGCGATCGGGTCGGGCGGTCACCGAAGTGACGTCGGTGGATCGTCCCACCCCGCTGTACCACGAGTGGCGCACCACGCCGGTTGCCGAGAGCGTCCGGGAGGCCGTGGGCGACGGGCTCAGCCCGGTGTACGTCGTCCATGCCAACCAGGCCTCGGCGATCGAGCGGGCCCAGGGACTCGTCAACCTCAAGGTCACAACCCGGTCACAGCGCGAGGCGATCGCTGCAGTGATGGCCGAGGTCCGGATGGGCCGGGGTTTCGGCGACACGCTGAACCGGCTCGTCCGCAACGGGGTGGGCGTGCACCACGCCGGAATGCTGCCGCGCTATCGGCGACTCGTGGAGCGACTGGCCGGTCAGGGCCTGCTGCCCGTCATCTGCGGCACGGACACGCTCGGCGTCGGCGTCAACATCCCGATCCGCACCGTGCTGATGACGGCACTCACCAAGTTCGACGGCACGCGCGTGCGGCGGTTCAGCGTCCGCGAGTTCCACCAGCTCGCCGGGCGGGCGGGACGGCCCGGCTTCGACCCGGACGGCCACGTGTGGGTGCAGGCTCCCGACCATGTGATCGACAACGCCCGGGCGCTCGCTCGTGCGGGCGATGATCCGAAGGCGCGCCGCAAGGCGACGAAGGTGCGGACCCCGGACGGCTTCGTCCACTACGACGAGGCCTCGATGCAGCGCCTCGTGACGGCGCGGCCGGAACGGCTGGCGTCACGATTCCGGGTAACCGCCGATCTCGTCGCCGGCGTGCTGTCTCGCCCCGACGGCCCGTCTGCGCTGAAGCACCTCCTGCGAACCAACCACGACGCCAAGCCGCGCCGGCGCCAACACCAGCGTCGAGCCATCGCCGTGTACCGCAGCCTCGAAGCCGCTGGGGTGGCCGAACGCCAGCGCGACGAGCACGGCCGGTGCCTCAGCGTGCGCGTCGGGTCGCTCGTCGAGGGCGAGGACGAGCGCAGCGCCCTGCGGTTCTCGTCGCCTCTCGTGACGTTCGCCATCGAGGTGATTGCCACGCTCGATCGTGACGACCCGGCGTACGTCGTCGACGTCGTGAGTGTGATCGAGTCAGTGCTCGACGATCCCCGGCAGGTGCTCCATGCCCAGCAGAACGCAGCAAAGGGGGCCGAGGTCGCCCGCCTCAAGGCCGAGGGCGTGCCCTACGAGGAACGAATGGAGCGGCTGGAGTCGATCACGTGGCCGCGCCCGCTCGCTGATCTGCTCGACGCATGCTTCGCGACCTACCGACAGCACCATCCGTGGATGACAGCGGAGCCGTCGCCGAAGTCGATCCTGCGGGAGATGCTGGAAGGCGGCGACAGCTTCGCCACGTTCGTGCGGCGCTACCGGCTGGAGCGCAGTGAGGGGCTGGTGCTGCGCTATCTCACCGACGCGTGGCGCACCCTCGACCGCTCACTCCCCGACGACGTGTATTCCTCGCCGCTCGAGGACGTGGTCGAGTGGCTCGGCGAGTTGATCCGGGCCACCGACGCCACGCTGCTCGACGAGTGGGCTCGCCTCGCCGGTGAGCCAGTCCACGACCGTCTGGCGCCCGAGGCGCCCGGCGCTGCTCGCCAGTGGCCGCCCAGTGCCTGGCGTACTGCGGTACGCACCGCTGCGTTCGGCTGGGTCGAGCTGCTGGCCACGCGCTCGTTCTTCGCGCTGGCCGATCGCAGCGGTTGGAGCGAGCAGCAACTTGCCGAGGCCATGGCCCCGTACTGGGCTGAGTACGACAGCATCGACACTGACGCCGATGCCCGTTCGGCACAGCAGTTCACGCTGAACGAGGAAGCCGAGCGCTGGGTGATCATGCAACGACTCGCCGATCCCTTCGGCCACGGCGAATGGCGTTTCGTCGCCATCGTCGACCTCGAAGTGGCCAAGACCGAAGGCGCCCCGAACCTCCGGCTCCACCAACTCGGCAGGTTCTGACCGCCGCACCACACCGTCAACGTCCTGAACCGCCGGCTAGCGGTACACCGGCAGGATGTCCGAGACCACACCGCTTGCGCCATACGTGTTCCACGTGACTGGGACGGGGTCAGGGACGCGATGCGAGATGTATGAGTGCCTTCGCCGCCTTGCCCGACTTGAGCACGTCGAACAACGCGCCGGTATGGCCGGCGGCCTTCAGCGTGCCCCGCATGTAGGCCACGTCGGGGTCGAAACCGTCGGCCGATGCCACGGACAGGGGCACCGTGATCACGATGTCGGCATCGTCGGGGCCCTCGACGCGCTCGTCACCCTTGCGCACCACGACCCGGTATTGGACCGTGCTCACGATGAGTCGGCGGCCGAGCGGTGCCGGACGCCCTCGAAGAGATCATCCTCGATCCCACCGGGAGGGGCAGCGGCGACGAGGGAGCGGGCAAGCTGCCAGTCCTCGGTCGGATACACATCCGCCAGCTCCTCGTCGGTGAGCCCGAACCAGAACGCCTCTGACGGATCCACCTGGGTGGCGTGGGCACGCAGAGCCTCCGAGCGGGCACCGACCGAGTCACGCACGTCGATCTTCGTCGTGATCCTGTGGTCGTTGTCGGGCCGGTCGAACCACTTCTCATCGAACGGCGACGATCCGCGCAGACGCTGCAGGGCGTCGTGCACGGCAATCATGCGGGCGCGCGACCACGTGGAGTAGTACATCTTCGAGGGCTGGAACGGCGCTCCGTGCTCGGGGTACCAGTCGGGGTCGCCGGACCGGTCGAACGCCGGCAGCGAGACGTCGTGCACACGCAAGTGGTCGGGATGCGGGTACCCGCTCTGGTCGTCGCCGTAGGTCAGGATCACCTGGGGGCGGGTGCGTCTGATCACGGCCACCAAACGGCCGACGGCATCGTCGAGCTGGGCCCGGTGGAACGATTCGGGATGCTCGTTCGTCGGTTCGCCGGCCATCCCCGAATCTCGGTAACCGAGCATGACCACCTCGTCGTAGCCGATGACGGCCGCCGACGCCGTCAGCTCGGCCGGCCGCAGCTCGGCCAACTTCGCCCGTTCCTGGTCTGGAGTCAGCCCATGGAACGGCTGGCCCTCCAGGCGCAGGCCGGGGTTCTGCAGTTCGCCCTCCTCGCCGCCGGTGCAGCACACGAGCACGGTGCGCACCCCCTCGGCGTGGTACTTGGCCACCGTGGATGCTCCCTTGGACGCCTCGTCGTCGGGATGCGCGTGCACACTGAGCAGAGCGAGCGGTTCGGGCACCCGTCGAAGGTTATCGGCGCAGTGCCCGGCGGTCGCAGGCCCATTTCCCCTACGCTCCCCCCGTGATGCGCCGTACCACGTTGTGCCTCATCGCGCTCTCGGCGGCGCTCACCGTGGCCTGTGACACCGACGACGGGCGCCAACTCCGGCCTCCGGGCTCGGGCTCGACGACCACGACGACGAACCCGAGTGGCAGCAGTGGCGTGGACGGATCAACACCGGGCACTGCGGGCGTCTCGCCGGCCGGATTTCAGATCGCGCTGCCGTTCGCCGGCAGGGCGATCGAACGGCGGTACACGTGCGACGGCGAGGATCTGGCCCCACAGATCAGCTGGCTGAACGTTCCGGGCGACGCCCAGGAGCTGGCGGTCGTTGTCATCGACCTCGACGCGGACGGATTCGTGCACTGGGTGGCGACGGGACTCGATCCCGAGGCACTGTCGCTGTTGCCCGGCGTCGGTGGCAGCGTGGTAGAGGCCGTCAACTCGTCAGGCGACGTCGGATGGAGCGGCCCGTGCCCGCCGCGACGCCAGAAGTCCCACCGGTACGAGTTCACGCTCTACGCGCTGGCCCAGCCGCTCGACATCGCGCCGCAGTCACCGGCGTCGGACGTCATCGAAGCGATCGAGGGCGGGGCGATCGATCGCACGAGCGCCATCGGCGAGTACGACCGTTGATGCCGCGATGGCGCAGCGCTCCCGAGTTCGTACCCTGAGGAACGATGTCGCTGCCCCAACCCCCCGCGTCCACCCGGACCTCCTGTTACCGCCACCCTGACCGAGAGGCCGGACGGCGCTGCACGCGCTGCGGACGAGCGGCCTGCACCGAATGCCTCGTGCAAGCTTCCGTTGGCAGCCACTGCGTCGACTGCGCCCGCCAGGCCCGTCCGTCGGCGACGTTCAAGGCCAAGGCGTGGAACGCCCGCCAGATCACACTCGTCACGTACGCGCTGATCGCCCTCAACGTGGCCGTGATGATCTGGATGGGCATCGACGACCCTGCATCGATCGGGCTGCGCAACAGCATCAGCGGCGTGCAGTTCGACCTCGGCCTGGCCAGGGGATTGCTTGCCGACGGCGAGTGGTACCGCCTGGTGTCGGCCGGCTTCTTGCACTTCGGCATCGTGCACTTCGCCTTCAACATGCTGCTGCTGTTCCAGCTCGGTCAGCTGCTGGAACCGGCGATCGGCCGCGTCCGCTTCGGTCTCTTGTACGGTGCGGCGCTGCTCGGCGGGTCGGCTGGCGCTGTGCTGTTGGAGCCGAGGGGGCTGCACGGCGGGGCGTCTGGCGCCGTGTTCGGGCTCATGGCAGCAGCAGCCGTGGGGCTCAGGTACCGGGGGATCAACCCGTTCTCCACCAGCATCGGCCCACTGTTGCTGATCAACCTGCTGCTGACGTTCAGCATCCCGGGCATCTCGATCGGCGGTCATCTGGGCGGCGTGGTGGCCGGCGGTGCCGTTTCCCTCGTGGTCATGGCGCCGCCATGGAAGTTCCCGAAGTGGGCGCCGTACGTCGCCCCCGTCGCAGTTGCGCTCATCTCGATCGGCGTCGCCGTCACCGTCTCCCGGATGTGACCGCCAACGCAAAGTGCCTGCTCGGAGCATGTGTCACACCCACTTGAGATGCTGACATCATGACAACGACCACCTCTTCTCGCCAGCTCAACCTGTTCCCCGCGCCCACGCTGCCGGCGCGCTTTCGCCTCAGCGACGACACCGTGAAGCGCGGCCGGCGACACATCGCCGAGATCCGCAAGATGCTCGCCAGCTCCCCTCACAACTACGAGCTCGAGGGTGTCACGCCGATACCCCAGCGCCACCAGCGCCCGCCCCGCGCCGCCTAGCCCGCCGGCGCCAGACCGACGATCGCCTGCCACGGGTCGAGGTCCGGGTCGAGGGGCAGCACCGCCAGCGCCGAGGTGGTCACGCCGTTGGCGAAGTACTCGTCGATGCGGGCCCGGCACTGTTCGGGGGAGCCATGCACGACGAGCTCGTCCACGACCCCGTCGGGGATGGCGGCCATCGCCGCCTTGCGATCGCCGGCCGCCCATGCGTCCCACATCGGGCGGAACACGTCGCCGCGACCAAGCCATTCGTGGAAGGCGGCATAAACGGGCACGTTCATGTAGGCGGCGATGGCGAAGCGGGCGCCAGCGCGCACGATGTCGGTGTTCTCGCTCGGGCACACGAAGATCCGTGCCACGATCTCGCGCTCGGCGCCGCCGGCAGCTTCGTGCACGATGCCCGCCACCCGGCCCACGTCGGTCGGGGCCAGCCAGTTGATGATGGCTCCGTCGGCCTCCCGCCCGGCCAACTTCAGCATCCCCTCCCGCAGTGCCGCCACGAGGATCGGCGGCGATTGCTCTGGCCGGACACCGAGGCGGAAGCCCTGCACCTCGAAGGTGTCGTATTGACGCGTCACCTTCTCGCCGCCCAGGACGTCGCGCAGGAATCGCACGACATCGCGCACCTTCTTGTACGGCTCCTCGAAAGCGAGCCCGTTCCAGCGCTCCACGATCACGTTGCTCGAGGCACCGATGCCGATGGCGAAACGACCCGGCGCGGCGTCGGCCATGCTGGCCACGCATTGGGCGAAACACGCCGGCGACCTCGTGAACGCCGGGATGATCGCCGTGCCGAGCCGCAGCCGGGGCTCCCACGCAGCCGCCAAGGCGAGTGGTGTGAAGCCGTCGGCGCCGTCGGCCTCTGCGGACCACACGTCGGTGTACCCGATGTCGGCCAGTTGTCGCAGCTTGTCCGCATGGCTGTGCAACGGCCCGGGTAGGGGAACAGTCATGCCGTAGCGCGGGGAAGGGCTCATAGCCTCCGGTTCTAGCGCAGGCGGATGATGCAGCTCTGGCTGGCGGTGGCGAGCAGCGTGCCATCTTCGGCGAACATGTGCACGAGCCCATGCCCGAATCCCCGCTCGACGGCGTGCACATGGATGTCGAGCAGCACCCACTCAGTGGGCACCAGGCGGCACAAGCGCAGCGTGTTGTCGAGACTGTTACCGCCGCGCTCCAGACCCAGCGCCTGGCCGACGCCGAACGGGACGAAGTCGCCGAGGATCGCCAGCGACGCCGCATCGACGCCTTCGATCACGTCGGATAGCCGCGACCACACGATCACGTTGCCGTCACCCGGTGATCCGTCGAGTTGCTCGAGTGCGCGGACCTTGACGACGCGCTGCTCCAGCCGTGAGTTAATGTTGCCCGCCTGACCGTGCCGCGGTGGGCGCACCTCGCAGTCATCGGGCGGTGGGGCATCCGGTGCCCGTTGCCATTGGCCGAACCGGTCCAACGGACGATCCCCCAGAGCGGCGTTGACAGTCAGGATCTCCCGGTCGGCCACATGGCACACGGCGCGGGCCTGGCTGATCTGATGGCCCGATACGGCGATCCGCACGTCGATGTCGACGACCTCTCCTGGCGCCGCGTACGACAGGTACTGGGCGGTGGCCCATACGCAGCGCCGCCCCGACGTGCCTTCGAGCGCAGCAATCG
>JACDHN010000124.1 GCA_013821025.1 Acidimicrobiia bacterium
GCCGATTGGGACGATGCCGGGTTCGTGCCCCCGATGGAGGCGCTCGTAGAAGGGCTTGCTGCTATCGCTCGGCGATGGCTCGTGGCGTGACCGGTGACGTTCGCGTCACGAGGCGGTGACGGAGTGCGTCCAACGCTGTGATCACCGAGAACTGGCGCATCTGTGTGCGATCGCCTGGGAGACGTACGAGATGCGCCTCGACGGAGTCGCCGAAGGCCAACCCGACCCACAGGGTGCCTGGCGGTTCGTCGTCCTGACGATCCGGTCCTGCGACACCTGTGAGCGACAGGCCCACGTCGGCGCCGAGCAAGCGGCGAACGTGGTCGGCCATCGCCGTAGCCGCCTGCTCGGACACCACCGGTCCCGCCGGCACGTCGAGCAGCCCCACTTTGACGTCGGTGGCGTACGACACGACAGCGCCCCGTAGCACGTCGCTGACGCCGGGCACCTCGGTGAGCCGCGCCGCCACGAGCCCGCCGGTGACGGACTCGGCCAGGGCCAGCGTCAACCCTCGGCGTCGCATCATCTCGATGACCACGGACTCCATGGTGTCGTCGTCGTAGCCGAACACGATGCTGCCGATGCGCTCCACGATGCGTCGCTCCCACACATCCAACTCGGCCAGACCCTCGCCGCTGGTAGCGGCACGCGTCGTGAGGCGGATCTTGAGCCCCTCCCATCCCGACGCCAGGAACGCCAACGTAGGGCGGCCGGGCTCGTCAAGCTCGTCGATGATGCCGGCGAGCCGCTCGCCCAGTCCGCTCTCGCTGTCGCCCCACGTGCGGATCACTCGGCTGACGATCACCGAGTCGACACCCGCCCGGCGGCGCAGATCGGGCAGGATCGCCCGCTCCAACATCTCGCGCATCTCGTGGGGCACCCCCGGCACGGCATAGATGACGGAGTCGCCAACGGGGCAGATCAGCCCGGGGGCAGTCCCGCGCGTCTGCGGGATGACCGTGGCTCCCACGGGTACCTGGGCCTGGCGCAGGTTGTTCATCGGCATCCGCCGACCGCGCGCTGCGAACATGTGGAGGATCGTCTCGGCAACCTGCTCGTCCTCCACCAGCTTCGCCCCCATTACGGCGGCGATCGCCTCCCTCGTGATGTCGTCGTGCGTCGGACCGAGGCCGCCACAGACGATGACGGCTTCGGCCTGCTCGATGCGCTGACCCAGCACCGAGATCATCCGCGACAGGTTGTCGCCGACCTTGATCTGCAGCAGCGAGTCGATGCCGTTGGCTGCCAGCCGCTCGCCGATGTGAGCCGAGTTCGTGTCGATGACCTGACCGAGCAGGAGCTCGGTGCCGATGGCGACGACGTCACATCGCATGAACCTGCTCCGGCCGCTCAGCGCGCGAGCGTGTCAGGTACTGGACACCGCTGACGAGGCCCAGCACGACGGCCGCCCACAGCAGCCACAACCACAACCACGTGACGTCGCGGGCCGTCCATGGCAGCAGGGCGAAGCCCACCGCCAGCTGTTGTGTGAGCGTCTTGTACTTGGCCATGCGACTGGCTGGCATGTTCACGCCCCTGCTGCCGACGACGGTGCGGTACACGCTGATGACGAGCTCGCGAGCCGTGATGACGGCGACGGGAAGGAAGGGGAACACGTCGTAGCGCACGAGCGTGAACATCGCCCCGAGCACGAGCACCTTGTCGGCCAGCGGGTCGAGGAAGGCCCCGGAGCGGGTGGTGCCGTGGCGACGAGCGATGACACCGTCGATCCCGTCGCTCATGCTCAGGGCGAACCACAGGGCGAATGCAACCCAGGCGCCACGGTCGTGCTCCGGGATCACCAAAAACATCAGCGGCGACAGCATCAGGCGGCCAACCGTGATGCCGTTCGCCCACGTTGCCAACGCGGCTGGATCTACGGGCACATCGGCTCCGGCTCGTCTTCGGTGAGGCGGGCGCCGGCGGCGACGAGGTCAGGACCGAGCGCGTCGACGATGTCGACGTCGTGGAACTCACCGACCGTCAGCACGCTTTCGACATTGACGATGCCGTCGATCTCCGGGGCTTCGCGGTGGCTACGGCCAACACCCGACTCATCGACGAGCACCCTCTGGGTCGTGCCGATCAGGCCGTCACGCGCAGCGGCGGTGATGCCGTCCTGCAGCTCCCGCAGCTCAGCAAGGCGTTCGGCCATCAGCGAAACAGGGACGACGCCGTCGAGGCCGACGGCGTACGTGCCCTCCTCGGGTGAGTAGGCGAAGAAGCCACACCAGTCGACCCGGGCCCGCTCGACGAAGTCGAGCAGCTGGTCGTGATCCTTTTCGGTCTCGCCGGGATAGCCGACGATGAAGTTGCTGCGGAACGCGGCGTCGGGTCGGCGCCACCGGATGGCGTCGATCTTGTCCAGAAACCGGTCGCGGTCGCCAGGGCGCCGCATACGTCGCAGCAATGGCTTGCTGACGTGCTGCAACGAGAGGTCGAAGTAGGGCACGTCGCCGCCACAGATGGTGTCGATCAGCTCGTCGTTGAGATCGCTCGGGTACAGATACAGCAGCCGCACCCTGGGTACCCGGTCGGCAACGGCGCGCACCAGCGGCACGATGGACCCGGCCCCCAGTTCGCTGGGCCGGTCCTTCCCGTACGAGGCCAGGTCCTGGGCGACGAGCACGATCTCCTGCACGTCGAGCTGCTCGACCTCGTCGAGGATGGAGTCGACATCTCGGCTGCGCTGGGGCCCGCGAAAGCTCGGGATGGCACAGAACCCGCAAGAGCGATCGCATCCCTCGGCCACCTTCACGTATGCCCACGGCACGGCTGACTTCGGGCGGGGCAGGTTGAGCAGGTCCATCTCGGGCAGCGGAACCGAGTGCACCGGGATCGATTTGCGGCCAGTCACTGCGGCGACGGCCTGGCCGAACCCGGCGACCTGATCGACCTCTGGCAACGCCTCGGCCAGCTCGGAGCCGTAACGCTCGGCCATGCACCCTGTCACCACCAGACGTGAGGTGGCTGAGCGCAGTTCATCGAGGGCGAGGATCGTGTCGATGCTCTCCTGGCGCGCCTCTTCGATGAAGGCGCACGTGTTGACCACAACGAGATCGGCGTCGGCCGGGTGGGCGGTCGCCCGCATGCCCGCCGTCAGCAGCGTCCCCTCCAGCTTGGCGGAATCGACGTCGTTCTTCGGGCACCCCAGCGTTTCGAGGTAGTAGCGCTGCGGCACAAGCTTCGAGGCTACCCAGCGTATGGTCTCGGCGGATGTGCGAGAGATGAGCGACGTGGAGCGAGCCGACGCGCTGCGCAAGATGAAGATCGTCGCCACCGGATTGTTCGTGCTGGCGCTCTTCGTGTTCGTCGTCGCAGAGGCCAACGAGGAGCGGGCCACGTGGATCGGGTATGTGCGGGCGTTCAGCGAGGCGGCCATGATCGGCGCCCTGGCCGATTGGTTCGCCGTGACGGCCCTTTTCCGCCACCCGCTCGGGATCCCGATCCCGCACACGGCCATCGTCCGTCACCGCAAGGACGAGATCGGACGGGGCCTCGGCGAGTTCGTAGAGGACAACTTCCTCAGTCGCGACGTGCTCGACGAGCGCCTGGCAGAGGCCCGGCTGGCCGAACGCATCGGAACGTGGCTGGCCGAGCCTGCGAACGCACGCCGCCTGGCAGACGCACTCGCCGATGCCGTCGCCGGTGTGGTGGAGGTGCTCGACGACACCGAGCTACAGGACGGCATCGAGCGTGCGGTGGAACGACGGGTGCAGCGCATCGAGGCTGCTCCACTGGCCGCAAAGGTGCTCGACGCGTCCATCACCAGCGGGCACCACCAGCGCCTGCTCGACGCCGTGCTCGTCGGTCTCGACGGGTTCCTCGACGACAATCGCCAGACGTTCCGATCCCGGCTCGAAGAGGAGTCGCCGTGGTGGGTCCCAGAATCGATCGACGATCGCATCTTCGAGAAGATCTACGACGCCGTCTCCCGCTTCATCACTGATGTCGGTGCCGATCCGGACCACGAGGTGCGGAAGTCGATCGACAGGCGGCTGGCGATCTTCGTCGTCCGCCTCGCTGAGGACCCCGAGCTGGCACGCAAGGCCGAGCAGCTCAAGGCCGAACTGCTCGAACACCCAGAAGTGCGGGCGTGGATCGGGTCATTGTGGGCGGAGATGCGCGAGGGCATCACCCGCCTCGCCGCCGAGCCGCACGGGGAGCTGCGCCAGCGGATCTCCGCCAGCCTCGAGCGCATCGGCGCCCGCCTGGTCACGGACGCCGACCTGCAACATCGCGTCGACGGCTGGCTGGAGCGCGGCATCCACTACATCGTCGAGCACTACCGCAACGAGGTGACCAACTTCATCGCCACCACCATCGAACGGTGGGATCCCGAGACGACGTCGCGGCGCATGGAGCTGCAGGTCGGCCGTGACCTGCAGTTCATCCGCATCAACGGCACGATCGTCGGCGGCCTCGCAGGCCTTGTGATCCACACCATCACCGAGCTCACCGGCTGACCGCCGTCAATCACCTCACACGATCAATCCAGCAGATCGCGCAGGTGCTCGACGAGCTTGACCGGGTCGGGCCCGACCGGGATGATCGACAGGTGGGTGACGCCGGCTTCGCGGTAGGCGGCGAGTCGCTCGCGCACCTCTGACTCCGGGCCGACGAGGTTCGTGCTCGCCAGCAACGAGCGTGGCACCTCGGTGGCCGCGGCCAGCTTGTCGCCGGAGAGGTACAGATCCTGGATGCGACGGGCCTCATCAACGTAGCCATAGCGCTGGACGATGGAGTTGTAGAAGTTCTTGTCGCGGGCGCCCATGCCGCCGATGTACAGCGCGGCGGTGGGACGGGCGAGGTCGAGCACGGCGTCAGCGCCGTCGCCGGCGTACTCGTCGCCGATCGCCACCATGCCGCCGGCCGAGATCTGCAGGGAGCCAAGTGCCGGATCGCGCTCGGCCAGGCCTGCGTCGATCGATTCGCCCCAGACCTCACGAAACCTGAGCGGGTCGAAGAAGATCGGCAGCCACCCGTCCGCATGGCGGGCGGTGGCGGTGACGCTCTTGCCCATCAACGATGCCCAGAAGATCGGTACGTCGGCGCGTACCGGATGGTTGATCAGCTTCAGCGGCTTGCCGAGGCCGGTGCCCTCACCATCGGGCAGCGGCACCTGCACGACCTTGCCGTCGTAGACGACGGGCTGGCGACGCAGCACCATCCGTGTGACGTCGATGTACTCACGGATCCTCGGCATCGGCGCCTCGTAGGGAACGCCATGGAAGCCCTCGATCACCTGCGGACCCGACGCCCCCAGACCGAGCACGAATCGACCGTCGCTGACGAAGTCGCAGCCAGCAGCGGTCTGGCCGACGGCCGAAGCCGTGCGAGAGAACACGTTGATGATCCCCGTGCCGAGCTCGACGCGTGACGTCTTGGCGGCGAGGTAGCCGATCTGGCTGATGGCGTCGAAGGTGTACGCCTCAGCCACCCACACGAGATCGAGCCCTGCCTGCTCGAGGTCGACGACGCGCTGCACGTCGGCCTTGAAGTCACCCGAGTAGCTGAGTCCCATGGAGATCTTCATGCGAGGAACCTAATCTTCGGCGCGCTGGAGCAGTTCGAACTCCTCGACGGTCATCAGCACCGCCCGTGCCTTCGAACCTTCGCTGGGGCCGACGACACCCCGCTGCTCGAGCAGGTCCATGATGCGGCCGGCGCGGGCGAATCCGACCTTCAGCTTGCGCTGCAGCATCGACGTCGATCCGAGCTGGCTGCGCACCACCAGTTCCATGGCCTGGCGCATCAGGCCGGTGTCCTCGTCGTCGTCATCTTCACGCCCGTAGGCGGACGACGACGTGGCCGTCACCGCATCGTCGCCGCTGTCGCCGACGCCGCTCACGTACTCCACCTCCGGCGACTGTTGGCGCCAGTGAGCGACCACGGCCCGTACCTCGTCCTCGCTCACCCACGAACCCTGCACGCGCTGGGGCACCGACGAGTTGCCCGGCAGCAACAGCATGTCGCCCTTGCCAACCAGCTTCTCGGCGCCAGGTTGGTCGAGGATCACGCGAGAGTCGGTGAGGCTGGAGACGGCGAACGCCACCCGAGCCGGGATGTTGGCCTTGATGACCCCCGTGATCACGTTGACGCTTGGACGCTGAGTGGCGACGATCAGGTGGATGCCGACAGCACGGGCCTTCTGGGCGATGCGGGTGATGTAGTCCTCGACGTCGCGGGCGGCCACCATCATGAGGTCGTTGAGCTCGTCGACGACGATGACGATGTAGGGCAGCCGTTCGAGCTGCTCCCCCCGGCCAGGTTCGGGCTCGAGCTGGCCGCGATCGAACGCCGTGTTGTAGCCGACGATGTCGCGCACGCCGACCATCGAGAGCACGTCGTAGCGACGCTCCATCTCACGCACCGCCCAGCCGAGGGCATTGGCCGCCTTCTTCGGGTCCGTCACCGGTTGCGTCAGCAGATGGGGCAGGCGGTTGTACTGGCCCATCTCGACCTGCTTCGGGTCGATGAGGATCAGGCGCACGTCGTCTGGTGTGGAACGCATCAGTATCGAGGTGAGCATGCAGTTGAGGGCGCTCGACTTGCCCGACCCGGTGGCCCCTGCGATCAGCAGGTGCGGGGTCGTCGACAGGTCGAGGAACACGGCCCGGCCGGCGATGTCTTTGCCGATGGCGACGTCGAGCGGGTGCGTCGCCGCCACTGCCTCCGGCGAAGCGATGAGGTCACCGAGGGCGACGATCTGCCGGCTGTGGTTGGGGACCTCGATGCCGATCGCCGACCGGCCCGGGATGGGCGCCAGGATGCGCACGTCGCTGGCCGCCATGGCGTAGGCGATGTCGCGCTGCAGGGTCGTGACGCGGGCAACCTTGACGCCGGCACCCAGCTCCAGCTCGAAGCGGGTGACGGTGGGCCCGACCGTGACGCCGACCAGCGAGGTCTCCACACCGTGCTGGGCAAGCGACTCGTGCAGCGTGGTCCCTCGCGCCTCGACCTCGGCGATGTTGACCTTCTGCTCCCCCAGCCGCTGTAGCGAGGCGAGCGGCGGCAGGCGCCACGCACCCACCTGAGCCCCGTTGCCGGTACCGGACTCGGAACCCGGGGACGGGGACGGGGCGCCACGCCGGCGATGTCGAGCGGTCGGCGTGGAGTCGTCGATGTCGCCGGCGCCGTCGTACAGCACCGGCGGCGGGAGTCCTGGCTTTCCGGAGGCGTCGATCGCCGGGCGACCGTGATCGCTGACCCCGTCGTGGCGCTCGCTGCTCAGCGATGACAGTTCGTTCATCGTTCGCTTGGCGGCGCTGCCGAGAGGCCGCATCACCCGGCCGATGCTGCGGCTCGACGTCGTGGCCAGCGTCTTGAGCGACGACGACGTGATCAGCAGCACCCCTCCGACGCCGGCCGCCACCAGCACGACGACGGCTCCGGCAACAGCGAGCAAAGCCCTCAGCGGTTCGGCCAGCAGCGCCCCGACCCACCCGCCTGCGTCTCCGACGGCATCGAAGCTGGCCGTCACGCGATCCGGCCCATTGATCAGGTGCAGCAGGCCGAGACCCGCTGCGGCAAGCATCATCCAGCCAAGGGCCAGACGGACCGG
>JACDHN010000125.1 GCA_013821025.1 Acidimicrobiia bacterium
CTGCTCTACCTGAGAGTCGTCACGATTCCCATTTTCGTGGCGCTGCTGATCACCACGGTGCTGGTTCCTCCCGTCAGGTGGCTCACCGCCCGGGGCTGGCCGTCCCTCGCCGCCACCTGGGTCGTGATCCTGGCGGCCATCGGCATCATCGCAGGAATCGGAGGCGCAACGGGACGCCGCCTGAGTTCTTGAAGTTGTGGCGGGTACCGGCCGGCACGAACGCCAACTGATTCACGCCGATGGACGCGTCTCGTCCTCGATCACCGCTTCGCCAACGCCGTCCACGAACACGAGCACCTGATCGACGTCGTCGTGGGTCTCCTCACCGATCTCGCTCCCTGGCCCGGGCGAGGGCGGCGACGTCGTATTGAAAGTAGGCCATGCGTCAGGGATTAGGCGCGGGCACGGAGCGAACAGGTTGCTTCGCTCAGACGAATGGCGTCTCGACGATGCGACCCGACAGCGTGACGCCGCGCACGTCCACGTCGACGACAGTGTTCATTCCGACCTCGGGTTTGACGAGGGCAAGCGCAATGCCGTGTTCGAGCACGGGGGAATAGTTGCCGCTCGTGACGACACCCACCAGCTGGCCGTCGACGACGACCTCGCTGCCCGAGCGGGGCGGGCGCCGCCCCTCGGTCGAGATCCCCACCAGGTGGCGCGACACGCCAACGTCTCGCTCGCGCTCCAGCGCCTTTCGGCCCCGGAAGGCGCCCTTGTCCCACCCGACGACCCATTCGAGCCCTGCCTGCAGCGGCGTGATCCCAGGGCCCAGCTCGTTGCCGTACAACGGCAGCGCGGCCTCGAGACGCAGCGTGTCGCGAGCCCCGAGCCCGGCCGGTTTGATGCCGCATGACGTGATCGCCTCCCACAGCGCGGCGGCCGCGTCGGCCGGCACGGCGATCTCCACGCCCGGCTCACCGGTGTAGCCGGTGCCGGCCACCGTGCACCCCACGCCGTGCCACGTGGCCTCGACCACCCGGAACCGCTTCACGTCGGAGGCTTGCGGGAAGATCGCGCTCAGGCGTGCGATGGCTCGGGGCCCCTGGACGGCGAGCACGGCCCGCATGTGGGTGGTCTCCACACCGCCGATGGCCTGTCGCACCCGGTCCGTGTTGGAGGCGTTCGGCATCACGTCGAACACGTCGTCGTCACCCCCGGTATGGGGATGCCACCACACGATGATGTCGTCGAGCACCGATCCGTCATCGGCGTCGAGCAGGTGCGTGTACTGGGCACGACCCGGGCCCACCTTGTCGAGATCATTCGTCAGCGTCTGCTGCAGCAGCTCGAACGAGTTGTCGCCCTCGATGCGCACGGTGCCGAGGTGCGACACGTCGAACACGACGGCATCGCGCCGGCATGCCAGGTGCTCGTCGACCGTTCCCGACTCGTACGACAGCGGCATCTCCCACCCGCCGAAGGGCACCATCTTGGCGCCCAGGGCGCGATGGACGTCGTCGAGCGATGAGCGTTCAGCGGTCGGCACGCGCCGAAGCGTAGATCAACCGATGCGCTGTGTGACCGTGGTCTCGCTGCCGTCGAATGGCAGCAGCTGGCCGTCGACGTCGTTCTTGATGACGGCCAGCGGAAGCACGTTGAGCACGCCCTGACCCCGCCGGAGCACGTCGATCAACTGGTCGCCGTCGCACAGCATGACGTCGCTGCCACTGATGACGAGGTGGGCAGCGGCGATGTCGGACGTGACGTGCTGGCGCAGGTACGAGAACACGTCGCGTACTGCCGTGAGCTTGATGCCGGCATCGAGCAAGGTCTTGATGACGCGCAGCTCCAACAGATCCCGGTACGAGTAGCGGCGTCGGCTGCCCGACCCGGACGCCGCCGTGAGCGACGGCGCGATCAGGTCGGTCCGAGCCCAATAATCGAGCTGCCGGTAGCTGATCCCGACCACCTTCGCAGCGCGGGTCCCGCTGTAGCCCTGCTCGCCCATCGTCGTCCCTTCGAATCCCAACGTCACAGCGGCGTAGTTACCGACGTGTGAGCCCGCAACCCTACGACCCACCGGGTCGAGCAGCAAGGGATTCCTCGCCCGGGCGGTACGGTGCCGGGGATGGCCGGCTTCGACGACCTCGATCTCCGGCCGGAGCTGCTGGCGGCGCTCACCGCACTGGGCTACGAGGAGCCGACGCCGATCCAGCGCGACGCCATCCCACACCTGTTGGCCGGGCGTGACCTGATGGGACAGGCCGCCACGGGGACCGGGAAGACGGCAGCGTTCGCCCTTCCGATGCTCAACCGGATCGTCGCCGGCACCCGGGTGGGGCCGCCGATGGCTCTCGTCCTGGTACCGACACGAGAACTGGCCGTGCAGGTGTCCGAGGCGATCTATCGCTACGGGCGGGAGCTACAGGCCAAGGTCGTGCCGATCTACGGTGGTCAGCCGATCGGCCGCCAGCTCGGGGCTCTGAAAGAGGGCGTGCACGTCGTCGTCGCCACGCCAGGACGTGCCATGGACCACATCAAGCGGCGAACGCTGGTTCTCGGCTCGGTGCAGTTGGTCGTGCTCGATGAGGCCGACGAGATGCTCGACATGGGGTTCGCCGAGGACATCGAGGCCATCCTGCAGGTCACGCCCGGCGAGCGCCAGACGGTGCTGTTCTCGGCGACGCTGCCGGCGCGGATCAACAACATCGCTCGCCGTCACCTGCGCGACCCGGTCCGCATCCAGATCGAGCGGGCCCCGAACGAGCGCGAGACGGCGCCGCTCGTCACCCAGCGTGCCTACACGGTGACTCGGGCCCACAAGCTGGCGGCCCTGGGACGGATCCTCGACGTCGAGGCGCCGGCGGCGGCCATCGTGTTCTGTCGCACCCGCACGGAGGTCGACCAGCTCACCGAGACGTTGAACGGGCGCGGCTATCGGGCCGAGGCACTTCACGGCGGGATGACGCAGGAGCAACGAGACCGGGTGATGCACCGGGTGCGGGCTGGGACGGCCGAACTGCTGATCGCCACGGATGTAGCAGCGCGCGGGCTCGACCTCGACCTGCTCACTCACGTCATCAACTACGACGTGCCATCGGCGCCCGACGCCTATGTGCACCGCATCGGCCGTGTGGGCCGGGCCGGGCGGGAGGGAGTGGCCATCACGCTGGCTGAACCGCGAGAACAGCGCCTGTTGGAGAACATCGAGCGGGTGACGTCGCGGCGCATCGCTCGCGAGAAGGTGCCGTCGGTGGCCGAGTTGCGAGCCAGGCAGATGGACTCCACGTCGGTGGCGTTGCGCGCCGCGCTCGACGGTGATGATCTCCAGCGTTTCTCCCCCACCGTCGACCAGCTCGCCGACGACTACTCCACCCGCGACTTGGCCCTCGCCGCGCTGAAGCTGTTCCATGACGCCCGGTCAAACCCGACCGACGAGGCCGAGATACCCGAGTTCGTTCCCCATTCCAATCGGCCAAAGCGCGAGCGGACAGAGACGACCGGGCGTCCCGGCGGCAAGTTCCGCCAGGCTCCCGGCCGCAAGACCCGGCTGTTCATCGGGTTGGGGCGCAACGACCGGATCAGCCCCGGCGACATCGTCGGCGCCATCGCCAACGAGGCCAACCTTGCTGGGCGCGACATCGGGCCGACACGGGTTGCCGAGCGGTTCTCCACCGTCGATGTGCCTGAGGCCTCCGCTGACGCCGTGATCGCCGCCATCGCCCGATCGACCATCAAGGGCAAGAAGGCAGTCATCCGGCGCGACCGGCACCAGCACCGGTGAACGCTGCTCAGGGAGCGAAGTCTTCTGGGCTGACGTTCTCGATGAAGTCGCGGAACTCGTCGATGATCTCTTCGGCCTCCTCGGTGGGATCGGCCTCGGGCTCTTGGCCGCACTCGTCGATCAGGTCCTCGGCGGCGAAGATGGTGGCGCCGCAACGCACGGCCAGGGCGATGGCGTCCGACGGCCGGCACGACACGACGTGGTCGGCGTCAACGTCGGCAGGCAGGTTGTCGAGCGGGTCGGTGCCCTCGACGAGGTGCAACTCGGCATAGAAGGTGTGGTCACGGACCTCGGTGATGACGATGCGCGCCAACCCGACCCCGAACTCGTCGAGCAGCGTCGCCATCAGGTCGTGCGTCAGCGGGCGCGGTGGTTCGAGTCCCTCGACGGCGGCATGGATGGCGGTGGCCTCGGCGGTGCCGATCAGGATGGGCAGCAGTCGCTGACGGCCGCTCGGCTCGCGCAGCAGCACCATGGGGGTGTTGGCGGGCACCTCCACCCGGACCCCCACGAGCTCCAACGGCACCATGCGATCGAGCGTACCGCGCGCTCCGGGGCGCGCGAGCTCGGTTGCGAACCCCGTGCGCCTCAGTGCTCGAGGTAGTGGCGCAGCTCGGCGTCGATCAGCGCCTGGCGTAGCGACGTGCCCAACTCGCGTAGTTCGACCAGCCGTTCGCGGGCAACCTGGCGTCCGTGCGGGTTGCGCTGACGAAGCAGCGGCACCGTGAGCTGTTCGTAGACCGACGTCTCGCGGTCGGCCGATATCTTCCAGCCGCGCAGATGGCGAACGTCGACGCCTGCCGACAGTAAGCGGGCGCAGATGCGGGCCACAGCCACGGCGTCGTCATCGAACAGCGGCTCACCCATGTTCTCCCTGGGTGCGATCAGTCCGTAGCTCTGCAGGTCGGCGATGTCGTTGGGTGTGGTGGACACCATGGCCGCCAATTCGGACGCGGTCACGAGATCACCCGTGCGGTCGGGTGAAGTCTGCGAGACGGGCTCGTCTCGCTGCGTGTCGGGCTGCACGATGTTCACCTCCGGGTCGTCGGGTTCGTCGGTACCACGAGGCTCGTCCCCGACTGACTCAGCGTCGCCTGATTCGTCGCCATCGCTTGGCCCGGGTTCGTCGGGCCAGGGACCGTCGGGTGGAGTCGTGTCGAGGCCGACCGTGGTGTCATCGATCGGGCCAGCGGCCCCGACGGCGAACGACGGTGCTCCAGAGATGTCGGGATCGTCGGCACCTGGTTCGTCGGGCGCCGATTCGTCAGGACGAGGATCGTCAGGATCAGGATCGCCTGCGTCTTCGTCGGGCTCAGCGGTCGGGTCGTCGCCGCTGGCGCCGGGCAGCGGCGGGTCGTCGGGCGGTGCACGCTCGAAACCCGGGAGCTGATCGGGGCTCGACATGACGTTGTGGACTCCCCCGGCTGTGTCCGGCAGCTCACTGCCCTTCAGGATCTCACCAGAGTCGATGCGATCCTTGATGACTCGTAACGGCAGGAAGTTCTCCCGTTGCTCACGAAGGATGAGGCGCAGCAGCTCGACATCGCCTTCGAAGAACTTGCGGTACCCCGACGGCGTGCGCTCAGGCTCGATCAGACCCTGGCTCTCCAAGAAGCGGATCTTGGAGATCGTGACGTCGGGGAACTCTTCGAGCAGCAAGCCGAGCACCTCGCCGATCGACAGGTGCGACGCCGTGGATGTCACGCCGGCCGACGCCGCCGGGTGGCGGCTGGTGTCAGGCATCGCTGCGCTCGAAGAAGACGAGTCTGAACTTCCCGATCTGCAGCTCGTCGCCGTGATGGATGAGGCCGGAGTCGACTCGTTCCTGATTCAGGTACGTGCCGTTCAGCGACCCCGAGTCGCTGACCATGTAACCCTCTGGAGAACGCTCGATCTCTGCATGACGTCGAGACACGGTGATGTCGTCGAGGGAGATGTCGCTGTCGGGGTGACGGCCGATCTGGGTGATGTCGTCGCTGAGCGTGAACCTCGCCCCGGCCTGGGCTCCTGCGCGCACGATCAGCACGGCCGTGTCGGGTTCGATGTCGTCGATCGGGACGACGACGTCGTCATCGCCCGATCCGTCCTGCAGCGGATCGACCCTGTTCAGGGTGATCGTGCGGTCGTTGAGCAGGTCGAGCGTCGCGCCGCAGCTCGAACAGAAGTTGCTCTCGGGCGGGTTGCGGTGACCACACTGATTGCAATGTACGTATGCCATGGTCAGCTCAACCCTCAACCGTGGCGGAGTAGTCGGCAGCGGCCATCAAGGAGTCCAGGTCGGCAACCTCGTTCACGTCGAGGATGCAGATCCAGCCGTCGCCGTAGGGATCCTCGTTGAGCAGCTGTGGGCTTTCCGAGAGGGCATCGTTGACCTCGACGATCGTGCCCGTCACCGGTGCGTAGATGTCGGACACCGACTTCGTACTCTCGACCTCGGTGATCGTCTCACCACGTAGGACGATGTTGCCCGTCGTCGGCACCTGGACGAAGACGACATCACCGAGCGCATCCTGGGCGTAGTCGGTGATACCAACCTTGACCCGGCTGGATCCTTCCTCGCGCAGCACCCACTCGTGGTCCGACGAGTACAGGAGCTGCTCTGGAACGTTCATGGGCGCAAACCGTATCAACCGTGGCGCCCCGCCTGGATGCCGTCACGGATCGAAGGAATATAGGCGATCGCCGTGTAGTAGCTGAGCAAGAGGCCGGGGATGCCGAGGATCCAGGCGGCCAGCTGGTACCACTCGTGGCCGAAGATGTCGCTGGAGCCCAGCATGAAGCCTGGGATGGCGAACATCAGCCAGAACGTGGCCGTCTTGCCGAGGAAGGTGACATCGAAGCGCTTCATGCGGTAGACGACCGTGGCCACGACCATCGCTGCCGAGACGAGCGCCTCGCGCACCAGGACGGCCACGACGAACCACAGCGGCGCCGCCCCGTCGATGATGATGGCGATGATGGCCACGACGAACAGCAGCCGGTCGACGACGGGATCGAAGACCTTGCCGAACTCACTGACCTGGCCGAGGCGTCGCGCCAGGTAGCCGTCGACCCAGTCCGTGGCCCCGAGCGCTCCGAGCAGCCACGCTGCACCGGCGCGGTTGTCGCGCCCGAACAGCAAATAGAGGAACAGCGGCAGGCACAACAGCCGCGACAGCGTCAACAGGTTTGGCACCGTGAGCAGGTTCGTCGACGCTCCTGGCGGGGCGCTGCGCGCCAGGTCGACAGACTCCGAGCCACCGGCAGTCATGAGCCGGCGTCGCTCGTGATCGCTGGTTCGATGAGCTCGGATCCGTTGTTGCCGACGCTATTGACCCCGAAGCTGACAGGGTGCAGCGTCAGCAGGTTGTCGGGTGCGGGCACAAGGAGTTTCGTGAGCGCTCCCGTGTCGTGGTTGCTGGGGTCGAGCCATTCGCTCCACGCCGATCGCGGCAAGACGACCGGCATGCGGTCGTGCACGGGCTCCATCGTGGCGTTTGCCGCGGTGGTGATCACGGTGGTGCTGTGCTGCCACAGTCCCTTGCCGCCGTCGGCCGGATCACGCCACGCCGACCACAGGCCGGCCACGGCCAGCGGTTCGCCGTCGAGCCGGCTGATGTACATGGGCTGCTTGCGGGGCTTGCCGGCCTTGGTGACCGGTCCGTCCGCGCTGCCGGCCTGCCACTCGTAGAAACCATCCATCGGGATCAGGCAACGATGCTTGAGGAAGACCCCCTTGTAGGCGCCCTTCTCGGCAACGGTCTCGGCACGGGCGTTGATCATCCGCTGGCCGATCTTGCGCTCCTTGGCCCACACGGGGATCAGGCCCCAGTGGAACGTC
>JACDHN010000389.1 GCA_013821025.1 Acidimicrobiia bacterium
CATCGGCGGGTTGTCGGTGGGGGAGGCCCGATCGGAGATGGTCGACGCACTCGGGGCCACGATCGAGCATCTGCCGCCAGGGCGGCCCCGCTACCTGATGGGTGTCGGTGACCCGGCATCGCTCGTGGAGGCTGTGAGTCTCGGTGTCGACCAGTTCGACTGCGTGATGCAGACGCGCCTCGGTCGGCACGGCACGGCGCTCACGAGCGAGGGCAAGATGCACGTGAAGGCGGCCCGGTACGCCACGAGCGACGAGCCGGTGGACGCTCACTGCCGGTGTGACGTGTGCGCCCGCCACACCAGGGGCTACCTGCGCCACCTGTTCACGGTGGGGGAGCCGACGGCGCAGCGGCTGCTCAGCCTGCACAACGTGGCATGGACGCTGGCACTGATGCGCCGGCTGCAGGCGGCCATCGGCGATGGCTCGTTGGCGTCTGTGCGCCGTGACCTGCTGTCGATCTGGGCCTGACGATGGATAGGCTGCCGCGTCGTTCCGGCACGATCGGACCGTCCACCAGAATCGACGTTTGACGACCATGTTTGTTCTTAGTGTCCTCGCCCAAGACGACAACGGTGGCAGCGCCGCCGGTGCCGTCGTCCAGATCGGCATCCTGTTGCTGATCCCCGTCGGGATGTACTTCCTCATGATCCGGCCCCAGCGGCGCCGGATGCGAGCGCAGGCAGAGATGCAATCCTCACTCGATGTCGGTGACGAGGTGATCACGACGGCCGGGATCTACGGCTTCATCACGGGGTTCGACGACGACAGGGTGTGGCTCGAGATCGACGACGACGTGCAAGTCCGGGTCTCCAGGGCCGCATTGCAGGGCAAGGTGGACACGGGCGCTCCAACCGCGCCCCCGACGAAGAGCGACAGCAGCACGGATAACGACGCCGAGTCCTGATGCGTGCCCGGTTGTGGACATCGCTGCTCGGGATCGTCCTCGCCGCCGTAGCGCTGCTCGGATACGACCTCTGGAAGGGCAATGAACCGGCCCTCGGCCTCGATCTGCAGGGCGGTGTCTCGGTGGTGCTGCAACCCACGCAGGATGTCGAGAGGGACGAGCTGGAGACGGTCTCCGAGCTGGTCCGTGACGCCGTCGACTCGCTCGGCATCGCCGAACCCGACGTACGGGTGGAGGGCGCGACGATCGTCGTCGACCTGCCAGGCGTCGACGATCAGCAGGAGGCGCTCGACCTGGTGAACGTGGCCGGTGAGGTGACGCTGCACCCGGTTCTCGGTTGTACGGGACCGGAGCTCGACCCCACCGATCCGACGACACCGCCGGCCTCCTCAACGCCCGGGACGACACCGCCGGCCTCGAGCTCGCCCGGTTCGAGCACGCCCGGTTCGAGCACGCCGGGCTCCGGCACCGCCAGCTCGGGGGCGGCGCCAGCCGGTTGGCGGTCACCGACCACGCCCGACACGGAGCCGCCATCGACCACGCCCGAGACGGAGCCGCAGGCGACCACGCCCGAAACGGAGCCGCAGGCGACCACGCCCGAAACGGTGCCGTCGTCGACCCCACCGGCGAGCGATGACTCCAGCACGGTCCCGGCCTCCACCGTGCCGGCGACTACAACCACCACGACGCCGTGGTTCGTGACGCCTACAACTGCACCCCCACCCTCGTTTCCCGTGGACAACGGCGACGGCACGTTCCTCTTCGAATCCCGTGACGGTGGGTTCTGCCAGGTGGGACCGTCGGGCGGTTCTGGCCAGGTCTTTTCCCGCAAGAGTGCCAGCGCCGTGATCGTCAACGGGGCATGGTCCGTCGAGGCCGATCTCTCGGCAACGGGCGCGACGGCCTGGAACGCTTTGGCGGCCCAGTGCTACAGCGCCGGCGCCTCGTGCCCGAGCCGCCAGCTGGCGATCGTTCTCGACGACGCGATCCAGACGGCACCCACCGTGAACGCGCCTTCGTTCGTCGACACGGTTTCGATCACCGGCAGCTTCGAGGAAGAAGAGGCCCGCGACCTGGCCGGTGTCATCAACCGCGGGGCATACCCGTTCGACATCGAGCCGGCGACCGTGCAGGGCGTGTCGGCGTCGTCGGGCGAGGAGTCGCTGCGGGCCGTGCTGATCGCCGGCGCCATCGGCATCGCCCTGGTACTGGCGTTCATGCTCGTCTACTACCGGGCTCTGGCGCTCGTCATCCTGGCCGGCCTGACGCTGTCAGGCGTGATCCTCTACGGCGTCGTTTCGCTGCTGTCCGCCGAGCGCAACCTGACGCTCACCATCGCCGGCGCAGCCGGCATCATAATGTCCGTCGGTGTCACGGTCGATACGTACGTGGTGTTCTTCGAACGGTTGAAGGATGAGGTCCGCCAGGGGCGCACGCTGCGCAACTCGGCCGCCCGCGGCTTCACGGCCGCCTGGCGCACGATCGTCAACGCCAACGTGGCCGCTCTCATCGGTGCCCTCGTGCTGTTCTGGCTGAGCGTCGGTTCGGTTCGCGGCTTCGCCTTCTTCCTCGCCATGACGACGATCATCGATCTCGTCGTGGCGTGGTTCTTCACCCGCCCGGCCGTGCTGCTGCTGGCCCGTAGCGGTTGGGGTGGGACCCACAGGGTGCTCGGGATCAACCCGGACACGGCAGGCGGCATGGCAGGCGGCACGAAGGCCAGCGCATCGTGACCGCCGCCGACCGCGCCGACGCTCGCCACGCCGACGCCGCAGAGACCAATGTTGCGAGGACCGGACTTCGGCACCGCCTGTACAACGGTGAGACCGCCTACGACTTCTACGG
>JACDHN010000126.1 GCA_013821025.1 Acidimicrobiia bacterium
CCTCGTCATAGTCGACGAGCCGGTAGCTGGGACGGCGACGGAGCATGTTGCGCCGAGCTAGGCGCACCTTGGCGATCTCGAGCCGGGGGGACGGAACTCCCTCCACCCAGCGAAGGCCGATGTCGCTCACCGTCTCGTCACCGATCCTGGCGTCGATCAGGTCCTGGCCGATGAGCACCTCGCCGCGCCGGGGCGTGAACGGGTTGAGGTCGACGTCCCAGCTGCGCAACCGGACACCGTCGCTCGTGAGCTCACCGACGCGACCGGCGTTGACGAAGATCCGGCGCCGTTGGCTCTCGGCCACGAACCCGACGACCCGCGGCGCCTGGCCCGCCCGTCCGCGCACGACCACGAGGTCCTGCAGACGGCCGATGGCCTGGCCGCCGGCGTCGAGCAATGGCAACCGCATGACGCGAAAGGCGTAGATAAGATCAGCGCTGGCCACGTGTCAGACGTTACTCAGGCGCCTCCTGGCCGCGACGGCTGCTCGAACGGACCGCCCCGTGGTCATCGAGTCCCGTTGATAGCACGGTGTGGCGCACTCCCAGCACAACATCGGTGCCACCCGACTCTGGCAAACTCCGGCGATGCCCAAGGTCGCCGTTGCCACCACGAACCCATCGTCGATCGACCTGGAGTACGACACCTTCGGTGATCCGGGCGACCCGGCGCTGCTGCTGATCATGGGATTCACGGCCCAGCTCACCGGTTGGGACGAGGCGCTTTGCAACCAGCTCGCCGAGCGGGGTCGCTACGTGATTCGCTACGACAACCGCGACTGCGGGCTGTCCACGAAGCTCGAGGGCGTCTACGTCGACGTCGGCGCCGTGATGCTGGCGGCGCTGGCCGGCGCGGAGGTGCCGCCCGTTCCGTACAAGCTCGCCGACATGGCAAATGACGCCACGGGATTACTCGATCAGCTCGGCATCGAGCAGGCACACGTCGCCGGCGCCTCGATGGGGGGCATGATCGCCCAGACCGTGGCCATCGAGCATCCCGAACGGGTCGCCAGCCTGGTCTCGATCATGAGCACGACAGGCGAACGGGCCGTGGGGCACTCGACACCAGAGGCGATCGCCGCACTTCTCGCCCCACCTCCCGCCGACCGCGACGCCTACATCGACAGCTCCTCGCGATGGGCCACATGGGCGTCGAAGCGTCACGTCGACCACAGGGCGCTACGCGACCGCGCCGCCCGGGATTACGACCGCAGCTTCTACCCAGAGGGCGGATCCCGTCAGCTTGCAGCCATCTACGCCAGCGGAGATCGCACGCAGGCACTCCGCAGCCTCGACATGCCGACGCTGGTGATCCACGGGCGTGACGACACGCTGATCACGCCGAGCGGTGGCGAACGCACCGCGGCGCTGATCCCAGGTTCCAATCTGCTGCTGGTCGATGACATGGGCCACGACCTGCCGCCGCCACTGTGGCCGCTGCTGATCGACGCCATCATCGACCACACCGCCCCACAACGGGGTAGGTGTGCGACACCTCAGGCGGCGCGGCGGTAGCGGGCTTCGAAGAAGCAGAAGACGCCGAACACGAGGAATCCGACGGCGATCAACCACAGCAACGGCGGCCCCCACGACTGCTCGGCAAGGGCCTTCAGCGATCCGGAAAGGCCGCGGGTCTTGTCGGAGTTGGACTGCACGCCTGCGACGATGAAGAACACGCCGGTGACGCCGGCGATGAACGAGCGGGCGAAGTAGCCGAGCCTTCCCGCCATGCGTACCCCCCGTTCGGTGGTGTTCGGCAACGACGGGTCGAAGCGCTCCATGAACTCCTGCTCCACGACGTGCTTGTAGATCTCGTAGACGGCGATGCCGATGATGATGACGCCGGCGAGGATCACCAGCCAGCGGCCGGCCGGCGCCCCCATGAGCGTGTCGGCCGCCTGCTTCTCGCTACTGCCGCCACCGCCTCCGCCGCTCGTGTCCTGCTTCGATTCCGTCCAGTAGTTGACGGTGAGCGAGATCGCCACGATGGCGAGGCCGCCATAGCCGACGGCCTTGACCGCGTACTTAACTCGGTCCTTGGTCTCGCTCCCCTGTACCGGATCGCCGGTAAGGGTCATGATCACGTGCCAGACGGTGAGCGCCACGAGTCCCGCCGCCAACACGACGAGCAGGAACTTGCCCATCGGCTGTTCGGCGACGAGTTTGATGGCGCCACCCTGGGACACCTTCTTGCTCGATACATCGCCGCTGGCGAACTGGATGGCGAGGACACCGAGGGCGAGATACAAGATGCCTTTTGCCACGAGGCCGAATCGGGCCAACGCCGATCGGGCGTCGGCCTTTGACAGATGGCTGGTGGTCACGCACTCGTCATACCACAGCACCGATGGCGGCAAACCTCTATCGGTACGCTGCGCCCGTGCGGAGACTCTCGGCGAGTGGCACCGTCGCCAACTGGGCGCGCAACGAACGTTGGACGCCGGCGCTCTTAGCCGGCGCGACGTCCACCGGGCAGGTGGCAGAGCTCGTGGGGCGGGCGGCGGCCTCTGGAGAGCGGTTCAAGGTCATCGGTGGCGGTCATTCGTTCACCGCAGCGGCGGCGACCTCGGGGACGCAGCTCACGCTCGATGCGATGGACGATGTCGTCCACGCCGACGCCGAGTCGGGACGCGTCACCGTGCAGGCCGGCATCCGGCTGCATCAACTCAACGACCGGCTCGCCGAGGCGGGGTTGGCACTGCCGAACCTTGGCGACATCGACCGCCAATCGATCGCAGGGGCCATCGCCACTGCCACTCACGGCACCGGAAGGCGGTTCGGCAACCTTGCGACGGCGGTGGTGGGGATGACGCTGGTCGACGGTCGCGGTGCCGTCGTCCGATGCTCTGGCGACGAACACCCGGATCTGTTCGCCGCCGCTCGTGTCGGCATCGGAGCGCTCGGTGTCGTGACCGAGGTGACGTTGCAGTGTGTCCCAACGTTCAACTTGCATGCCCGGGAGTCGATCGAGCCGCTCGACGACGTGCTCGCCGACTTCGACACGGCCAGCAGCGACGTCGACCACTTCGAGTTCTACTGGATGCCAGGAACGCGCCGCTGCCAGGTCAAGCGCAACCGCCGCACCGAAGAGCCGGCCCGGCCGTCGGGGACGCTGGCGTACGTGCGTGACAAGTGGCTTGGCGAGAACATCGGCTTCGGTCTGGTGTGCCGGGCGGGCCGGGCGCTGCCGGCGTTGGCGCCGCGAATCGCCCGGCTCGTGGCATCCTCGGCCACCGAGCGGGATCTCATCGACCGCAGCGACAAGGTCTTCTGCAGTCCCCGTCACGTCCGGTTCGTGGAGATGGAGTACGGCATTCCAGTCGAGGCCGTGCCTGAGGCTGTGCACCGTGTGCGCCGGCTCACTGACCGGCTGGCCACGAAACCCCTGTTCCCGATCGAGGTGCGGGTCTCGGCAGCCGACGACATCGCCCTGTCGACGGCGTCAGACCGGACGACTGGGTGGATCGCCGTGCACCAGTACCGGGGTGTGCCGTACCTCGAGTACTTCCAGGGCGTCGAGGCGATCATGGACGATTACGACGGACGCCCCCACTGGGGCAAGCTGCACTTCCAGCGCGCCGAGACGCTGGCCGAGCGCTATCCCCGCTGGGACGAGTTCGCTGCGGTACGGGCCCGGCTCGACCCCGACGGCACGTTCCGCAACGACTACCTCGACCGTGTACTCGGATGGCCCGGCACGCTGGCGCCTCCAGGCGCTTCGGCGGCCGCATCATGAACGGTCGCTGAGTCGCGTCGTTCAGGAGTGATGTCCCGGTTCGGCAGCCGGCGCCTCCAGGCGCTTCGGCGGCCGCATCATGAACGGTCGACGAAGACGACAAGGCCCGCTGGCAGCTCGATCGGATCGTCGTCCTGCTCAGACGCGCGCTGTAGGAGGTTCTGCCCATCTCTGCGCACGATCACGCTGTCGCCATCCGGTGAGACGCGGGCCGGACCGACCTCCAGCTCGGTCACGTGGTCCCGGTGGACGACAACAGGTGCTTCAGTCCCCGCCGTCGACACGGTGCAGCCGTCGTCGGAACCTACGAGCGGCGTCAGACGAACGACCTCGAACGGCTCTCCGACGGTGTCGCCGCTCTCGGCGTCGAGCAGCCGGGTCGGAGCGGTGGGGTTCTCTTCGTCGGCCTCGATGACGGCGACACATCGCTGCGCCATCCTGCTGACCAACGCGGTGTCGATGATGGCTCCGGGTGCTTGCCCGATCTCGTGACCATCCCAGTCGACGACGACCACCCGCTCGTCGGACGTCTCGAAGACCAGTCGTTCGAGATCTTCGCCGAGCTCGATGAACGGTGCCGGACCGTCCTCGCCCATCTCGAGGCTGGCAAGTTGTTCGGGATCGTCGCCGGCGACGGTCACACGGAGCAAGTCGCCCCCCGTGGTGACGACGCGAGCGGTGGACTCATCGACGAGCCATGCGATCCTGAGCGCCGGAAGATCGATGGTGCCGAGCTCCTCGCCGTTGACGTCGTAGAAACGGAGCTCGGCCTCCGGCCCGGCGGGCTGCACCGCCAACGCCCTGCCGAACGCCACGTCGACGACGCGTCCAGGGAGAAACGCTGGGTCGTCATCACCGTCCACATCGATGAGCACCGACTGCGACGTGGACTCGTCGATGAGCCCGATCACTCCCGACTCGACGTCGAACTGCGCCGATTCGAGGAAGATCCGCGGACCGGTGAGCTCGCCGAGCTCGGCGACATCGATCTCCGTTCCGCTGTCGACGTCGACGATTCGCACATTGGCGCCCGACGGTGAGGAGGTGGCGACGATGGGCGATGGCGGCGAGATGAATCGGGCGTTCTCACCGTCGTTCAGCTCGAGCGCCGTGCGGTCGCCTGATCGGGTGTCGATCACCTCGGGGGCGTCGTTGTCGACGAGCAGGTAGGGGCCGGCACTGCTGATGGAACCGGCACCACCTTCAACCTCGAACGTTTCCAGTTCCTGGCCGTCGCCGTCCATGATCGTGATGTTCCCATCCTCCACGTCTTGGACGGCGATGGCGTTCCACGAGCCGACTTCACCACCACCGCCACTTCCGCCTTCGTCACCGGCGATCACCCGATAGCCGATCACACCGGCGCCGATGGCGAGCGCCAAGACCAACGCCGCAGCGATGAGCCGGATGCGAGCCGAGGCCCCGGACATCGCCGCACCGTCGTCCTGATCGTCAGGCTCGTCGACGCGATTGGCGCCGATCGGCGGCGGCAGAGATTGGTTCATCGGGCGGGCTCCGGCAGTGGGCGGGCAGGGTCCAAGCAGTATTTCACCGGGCACCAGTGTGAGTTGATCGTTGGGGTCACGAGAGGCTGTTGGAGATTCACCGGGGGCGGAGCCTCCGTGGGATTCGGTGTATCCACGGCCGCTGATCCGGCTCTATGAGGCGATGCTGTGGGCGGCGGCGAGCCATCGCAGGCGGGCGGTGCGCTCGCCGCCACAGCAGGCGTGGCCGGCGGGAGTTCGGCCAGGCGGCGGTCCGGCGGGCCGGAGCCCGGTGTGGTGGGGATCACACCTCGAGGCTCTGGCCCGCATGGACCCGGGACCTTTCATGTCGCGGCCGCCGAAGCGCCTGGAGGCGCCGGCGTGCCGACCCGGGTCTTGACCTCTGAACGACGCGTCCCGGGCTCTTCATGCGGCCGCCGAAGCGCCTGGAATGGCTGACGTGCCGAACCGGGGAGCGATCTAGCGCGTGATCCAGGGTGTGACGAGCCGACCCGGGATGCGCACCCGCACCACGCCCGGGGGCCCCAACACGCGGAAGCGGCCGTGCTCGTCGACAGGAACCGAGACGAGAGTGCCGTCCTGTGCTTCCACCTCGACGACCGCGAGGCCCGATGAGTCGGCGTCGCCAGGATGGATCAGCCCGACGATCGTGACGCCGTCGTCGTGCAGCTCCAAGTCGAGGACGAGTCCTTCTCGCTCGTACATGAGCTGCCGGTGCTCCTGCGCCGACGAGCGCATCAGCACGAGATCGTCAGCGGTTGCCGAATCGAACACGAGGATCGCCAACTCGTCGGACAGCGATGCCATGCCGATCGCCGCGTAGGCGACCTGGAGTGCGTCGTCAGGGACGGGCTCGATCCGGTCGAACACGTCGGCCACGAGCCGTAGCAACTGCTCGTCGTCGAACTTCCCGCCGTTCCCGGCCATGGGCTCGCTTCGCTCGGTCATGAAGCAGCCTGCTTCCCACCGTTGCGGAACGGGGCCAGCGACTCGCTGTTGCGCAATCGTTCCAGGCAGCGCTGGCGCATCGGTCCGATGGAGCCGCGCGGGATGCTGAGCAGTTCGCTGATCTCGTCGTACGACAGCGGAGGCTCGGCCGAGAGCAGCCGCATCAAGGCTTGCGACTCGGGCGGTAGTTGGCGAAGTGCCGCCCGTACGGCCCGATGCAACTCATCGTCGAGCAACTGCTCGTCGTGGTCGACCTCGGTGATCGTCTGAAAGGGCAGCTCGTCCATCGGGACGGAGCGTCGACGCTTCCGGAACGCTGCGTGGACCTCGTGGCGCGCCGTGGTGGCGATCCAACCCGGCAGCTTCTGCGGTTCGCGAACGGTGTCGAGGCGCTCGTGCAGCCGGAAGAACGTGGAAGCGAAGACATCCTTGCGATCGTGTTCGTCCATCTCGTAGCCGTAGATCACCTTCCAGGCGACGCCCTTCAATCGATCTACCAGCGCCCGCCAAGCGTCCTGGTCCTTGGCCAGCGCCCCGGCCACCAACGAGTCGAGATCTGCGGAGGCCGACCACGCTCTGCCACCCACGAGCCGCAGCCTAGGCACGGCGCGACCGCGACCCCACGACCGTTGTCGTGAGACGGGCGGAATGGCGATGGTCTCGATGATCCGGGTCCTCTCCTGGCGGGCGGCGGCGGGCGCGCTGCCGTGTCTCTTGTCACAGAGCGTCGAGTGCCGGGCTGGATACATCCGTTCCGATGCATTGGAACGCAGCCGCCGCCGCCAGTGCCCTGGGGCCGGCGTCGGCAGCAGCGGCGACGGCCGAGCCGAGAGCTGCGCTCGGGGGTTTCCCGTTGCGGAGTGCCCGGTGGAGGTCCACGGCGAGCCGACTGGCGTTGTCGTCCGGCACGGCCAACACAGGGGCGATGACCGATCCCACGCCGAGCGATAGCAGAGAGGCGGCCGTTCCCAGGAGCTCGTCGCCGGCGTACACCCCGCTGCGCCCGGCGTGGCAGGCGGCGAGGACCACCAGCCAGGGGACGGCAGCGGGGTGTTCCAGGTCGTGGATCATCAGCGGGCCATCGGCGAGGTCGACCGACGAGAACATCGGGTTGTCGGCACGGAACGTGCCGTGGGTGGCGAGATGAGCAACGTCGGTCTCAGCGATGGCGCCGAGCACGGCGGCACAGGTTGCATCGTCGCCGGTCAACGTGTGGGATGTGTGATACATGCCTCCGATGGCCGCCAGCTCCCGCTCGGCTGCCGGCAGGCCGGTGCCGCCAACCAGGAGGAGGCGGGGACCGGGCGGCTCCTCTGCCCGACGGACCCACCACGTGGCGCTGGGGCTGA
>JACDHN010000127.1 GCA_013821025.1 Acidimicrobiia bacterium
GTCGACGCGGTGCATGGCCGCGATCAGTGCAACGAGAGCGACGCCGACGAGCAGCAGGCCGGGACGCAGACCGTCGCTGTAGAAGATGGCGATCACGGCGATCGCGCCGATGTCGTCGACGATGGCAAGCGTGAGCAGCAGCAACTTGACCGGCGGCGGCACGCGACGACCGAGCAAGGCGACAACGCCGAGGGCGAAGGCGATGTCCGTCGCCATCGGGATCCCCCATCCCGCAGCACCATCTCCACCGCGGTTGATCGCCGCGTAGACCACGGCCGGCACCACCATCCCGCCGAGCGCGGCCATCGCCGGCAGCGCGATCGCCCGGCGATCGCGCAACTCGCCGACGACCAGCTCGCGCTTGATCTCCATGCCGACCACGAAGAAGAACAGCGCCATCAGCAGGTCGTTCACGACGTGAACCAAGTCCTCCTCAAACCGGTACGACCCGAGCTCGACGCGGATGACCGTCGACCAGAACGCCTCATAGCTCCCGCGCCATGGCGAGTTCGCCCAGACGAGCGCACAGAGTGTCGCCACGACCAGGAGGATGCCGCCGGCGGCCTCGATGTGCAGGAACCGCACGAACGGTTGGGCGGCACGAGCGAGGACCCGATCGCTCTGCAGGAACGACGGGTTGGCGCTACTGACGGCGGGTCCGGTCATGGTGGCTCCTGGGGGTCGACGTGGACACGCCGACCAGACTTCCCGGCTCACCGAAGCACATGACCGTAGCCGCAGCGGGGGTTCACGCCGCGATCACGTCGCTCCGCTTGGGGTTGGCGTCGAGGTTCTCGATCGGCGTCGGCCGACCGGCTCACAGGAATCGGCGTTGCGCCATGCCGACTGGCGTGTCACCGGCCGAGCCCGAGATCCAGCCCGTGACGTCGAGGGCCTACCGGTCGCGCTCGCCAGGTCGCGCTCGGATGGGCCAGTTCGGTGCCGCCCCGTGACGCCCACCGTCGAACAGTCTCGGCGACATGTCGAACATCGAGCTGTTCGGAGAGGGCGGAATGCGTGTCGAGGGTGACGGCGCTGCGTGACAGTCGGTCGGTGGGGATGTCGTATCCGCGCGCCCATTGTGTCGAGGTGTCGATGCCGTCGAGGAGCTGTTCGAGTTGTTCGGCTCGGGACTCGTGATTGCCCCACTGATCGAGGATTTCCTGGTGCATCACCATGCGACGTGCCGCCTCGTGGCGGGATCGGAGATCGTTGTACAGGTCTCGCAGCCCTCCGGCGGTTGCCTCGATGCGTTCGAGGTTGGACGTGGCGGCGCCGAGAGCCTGTTCTGTGGCGGCCAGTTGACGGCGACGTTCCCGGCGGTGTCGCCGATCGGTGTTGTCGAGGCGACGCCGGGCGTCGGCTACCGCGCGGCGAGCATCAGTCGCAGCGCGCTCGGCCGCGACGAGGGTCGGTCGATGCGGTTCGTACGCGGCGGCGGCGCGGTCAAGTGCTGTGGCGAGCTCGTCCAACACGTGCCGGCGTTGTGCGCTGTGACGGATCGCTGCTCGCGCCTCGGCGAGCTGTTCGTGTGCCGACGCGGCGACGGTGGCGAACTCCGCCGGGATCTCACAGCGCGGTGTCGGTGCCGGCTGTCGGGGTGCGTCCGGGGGTGGGCGGTCGGTGACGCTCTCGGCGAGGGACTGTCGTTGGGTGACGGCGGGGATGTCGGCTCGGTCGATGACGAGGACGGCTCCGACGAACCCGGGTGCGCCGCCTTCGAGCATGAGCCGATCCAACACGGCGACGACTCGGTCGGCGTCGATCGTGCGGTCGATCTCGATGGCGGGGCACTCGCGAGTGAACTCATAGATCACGTTGAGCATCTTCAACGTGCGACCGTCAGCAGTGGTGTCGAACTGGAAGTCCAGCGCCCACAAGGCGTTGGGGGCGGATTGGACACATCGCCCCGATGTGGGTGCCGATCCCGGTGAGCCGCTTCTTGCGGCGTCGTTGCGGCACGCGGAGGCCCTCGTCACGCCACAGACGCCGGACCCGCTTGTCGATCACCCGCCAGCCCGATCGCCGGGCCGCCTTGGCAGCACGCCGCCACCCCCACCGCGGGCGCCGCTTGGAGAAGTCCCGCAGGAACTCCCGGAGCTGTTGTTCGTCGTCGGTGATCGTTGGTGGGGTGAGGCGTTGGGTGGAGCGGTGCTGACCGACCACCGTGCAGGCTCGACGTTCGGATACCCCGAACCGGTCACACAGCATCGCGACGGCGCTGTGCGGATGCCTCCACGCTTCGGGGGGATGCCCGCCGGCGCGGATCGCGTCGAGCAGCTCGGACAGGTCAAACTCGTCATGGGCCACTGGTGAGATCTCCTTGTTCGCCAACCCGGCTAGGAACACGACAACGATCACGCCGGTGGCCGACCTACCGGTGGACCCTCACCGACCTACACCACCCCACGGGACGGGATCCTCGGCCAGACACGAAGGCACCGCGTTGCAGATGTCGGGCAGCCTCAGCGACGTCGTCGCCAGAGCGCTGCAGCGACTGTTGCCGCGGCAGGACTGGTGGATGCGACCGAGGCGAGCAAAACGTGTTCAGCATGCCGTTCGGCCGTGCGCCTACAGAGATCTACGGTTGAACTTGTGGGCATATGTGTCGTTGACCAATTCGATGTCTTCATCGAGCGGGGTGCTGCGTCCGCAGCCTTTGGCGACCAAGCGAGCTTGTCGGTGGAGTTCGATAGTTCGAGAGGCGAGGCCCTCTGCCGTGAGTGATTCGATCAGCGCGTCGAGTGTGGCCAGCAGGTAGAGGCAGACGGTGGGGTGTGTGGCGGCGGCTCGGCGGGTTTCGTCGAAGGCGATCTGGATGAGTTCGCCGTGCGAGGGCTGTTGTGCCATCACCACACGGCGGTCGCCATCGATGATCACGGCTGGTGGTGGATGGTGGCGAAGCAGTTCGGACAGGACGGCTGCGGTGTGGAAGATCGCGTCTTGGGCGGTGGTCGGGTCGTTGATGCCCGGCGAGAGTGCTTTGACGGTGACGTCGACGAGTTGCCGGAGACCGTAGGTCACATCTTGCTGCATGGTGCGGGTCTCACCGACCACGAACGCAGAGCGCAGGGGGGCCTCGAGGTCGGCAGCATCGGTTGCCGGCGAGATCGTGATCAGTCGGGTGCGCTCGATCGCGTAGCGGCCGGCGTAGGTCTCGACGCGTGCGGTGGTGCCGTCTGGCAGGCAGTCGACGAGCGCGGCGGTGTCGATCTGTTGGATCCATCCGGAGCGGTCGGCTCTGATCACGGTTATCGGCCCGGTGGACGGTGTTGGGATCTCGTTGTCGGTGACGCTGTCGGGTTCGCTCAACGTCCATTCGGCACGGATCTGCTCGGTGGTTTCTCGGCGGATCCGCTCCAGGATCTCGCTGATGTTCATGGCGTGCGCGCTGTGGTTGATGAACGCGACGATGGCGAGGATCGTGGCGATGCCGAGCACGACCGCGATTGCGACAGAGATGTTGGGGATCACGGGGTCGCCGCCCGGGTCGAGCGCGGAGCGGACTGAGCGGAGCACGACGACGCAGTAGGTGAAGGTTCCGACGACGAGCGCCATCACCCTCTTGTTGAACGGGTCGCGGAACAACGTGTGGACCACTCGTGGCGAGTACTGGCTCGAGGCCAGTTGGATGATCAACAGCGACACCGAGAACGCGATCCCGGCGAAGGAGATCGTCGCACCGGCGATCACACCGAGCAGGGTGCGGGCGCTTTCGACGGTGGAGGTGAACCCGAGCGGAAGGTCGGCGAGTGTGGTGTCGACGTGACGATCGACGGCAAGCCCGGCGAAGGCCAGGAAGGCGGCCGCGATGACGGCGAGCATCGGGACGAAGAAGAGGCTGGAGCGGAGCCGTTCGATGAGCGAGCTGAGTCGCAGGTTCACTGTTGCGTCCCGTTGCTGTCCGACCTGTCGGGGCGAACGTTGCCGGCGGGGGTGAGCTGTGCATCGCCGTGAAGCGCGGCGCGGAAGCTGGGGGTGGCTTGGAGGACGACGATGTTGGAGGGCATCTCGATGCCGTCACGGTCGAGGCGGGACTTGACTGCTTTGATCGCGGCGTCGAGCACGGTGATCGATTCGTGTCGACGCGAGTCGCTCCACATCAGGGCTCTGATGTTGACGGTCGAGACGCCGAGTTCGTGGACCAGTGCTTCGGGTGGTGGGTCGTGTTCGACGCCGGGAACGGTGGACAAGGCCTCGATGATGGCGCGGGTGGCTTGTTCGGCGTCGTTCTCGTAGGCGATGCCGACGTCGAACTGGAGTCGGTGCGTGTCGTGGTGAGTGTGGACGAGGATCACGTTCTTGTAGACGTCTCGGTTGGGGATGATCAAGGATTCGCCGTCGAAGGTGGTGATGCGGGTCTCTCGGATGTTGATCTCCGTCACGGTCCCGGATCGGTCGACGACGGTGATCTGGTCGCCGGAACGGAATGGTTGGCGGAACAGCAACAACACACCGGCAAGGGTGTTCTCGAGGATGTCCTGGAAGGCGAATCCGACCGCAACCGAGAAGAATCCGAGCCCGGCCAGCAGGTCGACCGGCTTGACCGACGGGAACGTGACAGCGGCAGCGGCCAGCACGCTGATGATCACGACGATCCAGGAGGTCAGCTTGCTGATCACGTTGACGAAGCTCGGCGTACGCGAGCGTTGCAACCGGGTCCGCATCGTCCAGCGCACGCCCCGACTGAACCCCCACCCGACGAACACGATCACGATCGCGACACCGAGGCGTGGCAGCGTATCGAGCAGCGACTCCCACAGCGAGCGGGCCGACGAACTGAGCTCGTCGGTCGGCGCCGCTGCTCGAGTCACCATCGCAAAGTCGCCGCCAACGGGCCGTGCATCATCGCCAACCGGGGGACGACGAGGATCTCGGCGTCGGTCGCGAGGGCAGCGACGATGGCTCGATCGACGATGCGAGCGCCGTCGAGCCGGTTCGGGTCGGCCGCATGCCCCGACGTTGCGTCGTCGTGGACGAGCAACGTGTCGACGCGACCGCGGCGGAGCGCAGCGACGATCGTGTTCGTGTCGATCGACGCGATGTCGTTGTTCAGGCCGGCGCGGACGAGGTCGGCGGCGGTAGTCACCCGTTCTGCGACGATCGTGGAGAGCAGCCGGACGACCTCGTCGGCGATGCCCGCCGGTGACCCGGCATCGATCCTGACCGTGATGTCGGCGATGTCGGCTGGGAGAGATTCGAGGATGAACACCTGGGCGCGGATGTCGCCCGCCACCGCGATCAGTTGCGCATCGACCTTGCGGGCAAGCGTTGCGACGGCGTCAGCAACCTGACGAGCGTTGTCCTCCCAGGTGTTTTCCGCCCGCTGTTGGAACCGGTGTTGGGACCATCCACCGGGATGACCGCGATGGATGTGCACGGTAGCACCGTCGACACTCTCGATTGCCAGCACGTTGCCGCCATCGAAGGCGGTCAGATCGGCGCCGACGCGGTCGGCCTCGACCACGACATGGGCGATCACGCGTTGCCTGGCTTCGATCACCGTCGCCAACCGCGGCAACGGCCCCTCGTGAACGCTCGTTGCCGCGACCGGCTCGTCGAGCTCCTCGACCAGCGTCGATCCGAGGCGAGCGTGCACGATGACCAGCGACGCGCTGTCGCCGTGGCGCACTCCTCCGACGAGTTCATCGAGCTGTTCGAGCTCGTCGTCGACCCAGGAGTCGGAGAGCTGGCGTCGAGCGTTTCGCCATTCGAGCTCGAACCGCGCTCGCGCGTCGTCGAGGTTGCTCGGCGTCGGAATCGTGATCGTGGCGAACCAGTCGGACTCGTTGGCCACATCCTTCAGATCGTGGTGGCGTGTCACTGTCGGGTTCCTGTCGATCGGTGTTCCTCGGCAGCGGCGGCGCCGACGGCCAGGTGGGACGCCGCGATGGTCGCAGGCATGGCGCTGGCGTTGTGACAACGATCGGCGGAGACGACGCTCAGGCTGCCATCGGTCTCCAACACGACCGCGGCGACCAATTCGAAGTCGCCGCAACCGCTCGATCTGATCGCCTGACACACCTCGCCACGGGTCAACCGCACCCTTGACAGCACCACATCGTCGAATCGGCCACTGTCGAACACGACCGTCGCTTCGGCTCGTACCAGCCGCTGCGCCACAGACGTGTGCACCGACGCCCACGACACCACCCACTGGGCGGCGACCAACACCGTGATCGCTGCGACACCGTCGGCCAAGGACACATCGCGCGACAACGCGATCGTGGCCAGCACCGAACCGAGGGCAACGCTGACAACGAGGTCGAACGCATTCAGCTTCGCCAGGGTGCGCTTGCCCGACACCCGCAACACGATCACCATCACGGTGTACGCCGCAGCGCCCAACGCCACCACCCGACCGAGATCAGCCCAGCCATCGAACAACATCGAGCCGATCACGGCCCGGTTGTTGCAGAGGCGTCGTCCACGACGAGCGCGAACGAACCGAGCGACCGCAACCGGTCAGGTTCGATCGGGCCCTGATCGGTCACGACGCGCACCACAACTCCGGAGTCGGTGTCGAACTCGACATCGGTGACGGTGCCGACCTCACGCCCATCGACCGTCAGGACCCGGGTGCCGAGCATCGTCACGACACCCTTCACGGCGGCTTTCTGGTGGTCATTGTCGATCGTCGACGGATCAGCGCCCGTCGTGGCCATCACGGCATCAGCACCGAACGCCTTGACCGCCGACCAGGCGAGAATGGTTGCCTTCTTGCCGTGCCCATCGACGTGGATCGCCTCGATCTTGCGGCCTCGAGCGTCGAGCACGAAACCTTTCACCGATCCGACCGATTCGGCACTGTCAGACGCGACCACGCCCCGACCCTGAACCCGGGCAAATGTGTCGGTGGTCATTGGTTCTTCTCCATTTCAGGTGATCGGTACGAGGCGATCGCCGCGCCGAAGCCGGCCAGGTCGTTGCGGACGAACGCCGTTGCCTCGGCGGGCAGCACCAGGTTCTCGCCGGACAGCGCCATCTGAGCCGAAATCGGCACGAACGACGTATCCGATCGATCAGCAGACTGCAGCTCGTAGCCGACCGCGCAAAGTTCGTCACCGGTCGACAAGATCACCGCGACGACCTCACCAAGATCGCTCCCATCGGCCGACAGCACACGATTGCCGATCACCGGCCGAGCAGCCCCGAGGTCATCCAGCCCGGCCCCTCGCCCCCCGCTGTCATCGATCGCCGATTCGGCGTCGATCATCACCGCGTCCGGCCCGATAGCGGCCACCGACCCGGCAGCGAGCACCGCCTTCAACCGCCCGGCGAACATGCCACGCTTGTTCAACGTGAAGCCCACCAACCGGTGCGCCTCACCGTCATACACAACATCGCGAACCTCGGCAACATCCTCACCCGAAGCGATCGACACCACCGGCAAACCCATCACATCTCTCGCACGCACCAGATTCATTGCCCGCCCCGATCCGACACACGCGACGCCAACACCGAACCAGCCCGCCGCGCTCGACGCACGACGAACAACACGACGGCGACGACCGCGATCATGA
>JACDHN010000390.1 GCA_013821025.1 Acidimicrobiia bacterium
GCGCCATGGTGGTCGTCGTCGGCGGCGGGGTGGCCGCAGGTGCCGTGGTCGTGGTGCTGGGCGGCGCGGTCGTAGTGCTGGGCGGCGCCGTCGTCGTGGTCGACGTGGTGCTGGTGGTCGACGTGGCCGCCCACTCTGGGTCGATGCGGTTGAACACCGGCAGCTGCTCGCCGTACTCCTCGGGTTGCTTCACGCCGTCGAACACGTACACCTGGTCCCCCATCGACAGCAGCGACTGGAATCGTTCCGATGTGGGACGCGGGATCCGGATGCACCCGTGCGACGCCGGCTCGAGTGGCACGTTGATCGCGCCGTGGATGGCGATGCCGTAGTTGAAGTACACCGGGTTCCACATGCCGCCAAGTGCGCTCTGGCGGAGACCTTCGATCTGGCGGTCGTAGCTGTACACGCCGCCCGGCGTCAGCGACTGACCGCACTCACCGCGTACGAGGGGCTCGGTGCCGTCCTCGTTGCCGTACTCGCCCGGCGAGATCGTCACCTCCTCGCACCACTCCGTGCCGTCACCACTCGACATGTGGGTGATGAGCGTCGGCCGGTCGTTCTCGAAGAGGATGAGGATCTGTTCTGGCAGGTAGACCTCCGTGTGCGTCGGCGTCGAGTTCGGGCGCCGGGGCTCGACCTCGATGTCGTCCTGCATCCGGTTCCACATCTGCGGTGTGACCAGCCCCGTGGCCTCGGACCGGTCGACGCCCATGATCAACTTCTCGAACCCCCAGACCGCCGCCCTCGTCAGCTCGCCGAACACGCCGTCCACAGGACCGGGATCGAACTCGAGCTGCTTCAACCGCTTCTGCACACGCATCACCTCGTCGCCGTTCATCCCGTACGAAAGCGTCTCGCTCAGCTTGCGTTTGCGCTCCTTCGGGACCTTCTTGATGGCGACGGTGGCGACGGGTGCCACGGAATCCTGGGATGGCGACGCCGCCGGGGTACCGATCGATGAGGATTCGGGGTCGTCGCCTCCGCTCGTGAACCCGCCGGCAACGCCTGCCGCCACAACGGCACCGAGCAGCGTGACGGCCGCCACCGCTGGCAGCCACTGAGAGGAGTTGCGGGACTGGTGGCGGGGGATACTCACAGCGATCTCGCTCGTAGAGTACCGCTCGGGTCAGACCTTCAACCTGTGGTCGGAGGAACTTCGCGCGAAACCGGCCGCACCTCGCGCAGGTCACCGCGGAGCTGGAACATCTCCTTCAAGATGACGGTGATAACGCTCGCCGAGCTGAGCGTCGACGAGCCCCTCGTACGCGGGAAGTAGTCCACGCCGAACTGCAGCATCTCGAACCCCGCACGTGAGGCTCTGATGACCAGCTCGGCGTCGATGAACGAACCCTCGCTGCGCAGCCGGATGTGGTCGAGCACCTTGCGCCGCACCAGCTTGAAGGCGAAGTTGATGTCGCGTGCCTTCACCCCGAACAGTGTGCGGATGAGCATGTTGTAGACGAACGTGTAGATCCTGCGGGTGTAGCCCTCGCCCGTGCGATCGAGGCGGTAGGCGGTCACGATGTCGACCTCGTACTCGCGGATCAGGCGCACGGCCTTCGATGCCTCGTCCATGTCGAAGGGAAGGTCGGCGTCGGTGTAGAGCACGAGGTCGCCCCGGGCGGCTGCGAAGCCGCTCCTCATCGCTCCCCCGAGCTTGCGGTTGTGGGGATGGTGGACGACCCGGATTCGACAGTCTGCGTCGGCCAGACGGTCGGCGATCTCACCCGTGGCGTCCGAGGAGGCGTCGTTGACGATGATCAGCTCGAAATCGTTGACCTCGCCGTCGTCGATGAGCCGTTGGCCTGCCCTCCTGCCGGCGTCGAGCGCGCGCTCGATGTACTCCTCCTCGTTCCACATGGGATAGAAGATCGAGATCAGGTCCACGGCCGGCTGCCCCACGGCCGTGACGCTATCCCTGCGCACGACTCGCGCCCACGCGCCCGGTCTCCCTCCGCCTAGCCTCGGGATCCGTGAGCGACGACGCCCGACCGCCAGGGCCAGAGGCTGCCGATCTGCCGCCGGCGCACACGGCCGCGAGCACACTGCCCCCACCCCCGCCGCCGCCTCCGCCGCCTCCTGCCTCGACGGTTGCGTCGCCCGACAGCGATCGCGACGAGTACGCGCGGGCGGGTGAGCTGACGCCCGGCTGGCGCTGGGTTGTGCGAGCAGCCTGGCTCGGCGCCTTCGTCGGCTACTCGTCGGTATGGAAGGCCAGCCGTGACATCGGCCTTCCCACATGGTGGCTGGGCCAGTTCGGCAACCCGGAACCGTTCTACGTCACCCTGCTGCCGTTCCTCGCCCCTGCGATCATGGTCGTGCTGAGCTTCGGGCGTTCTCGCGCCCTGCCCTGGCTCGGGCTCGGGGCGTCGGCCTTGGGCGCCGCAATCGGCGCCATCGACCTGACGCGGTACTCGGGGCTCGGCGTCGTCGAGCTGTTGATCGCCGGTGCCGTCGCCGCCGTGTCGCTGGCGTCGTTCTCGGGCCGGTATCGCGGGACCGCTAGGTAGCTTCTGGCAGCGTGAACGCCGCCGGCCACGTCTTGTCCTCGCTGCCTGTCGGCGAGCGGGTCGGGCTCGCCTTCTCCGGGGGCCTCGATACGTCCGCGGCCGTGGCTTGGATGCGCCACCGGGGCGCCGTCCCCTACTGCTACACGGCCGACCTGGGCCAGTACGACGAGCCCGATCTCGACGACGTTGCGGCCAGGGCCGAGCACTACGGGGCCGAGCAGGCC
>JACDHN010000011.1 GCA_013821025.1 Acidimicrobiia bacterium
CTTGGCCGTGACCGTCTTCTTGGCCGGCGCCGCCTTCTTGGCGGGTGCCTGCTTGGCGGGTGCCTGCTTGGCGGGTGCCTTCTTGGCGGGTGCCTTCTTGGCGGGTGCCTTCTTGGCGGGTGCCTGCTTGGCGGGTGCCTGCTTGGCGGGTGCCTGCTTGGCGGGTGCCTTCTTGGCGGGTGCCTTCTTCGCCGATCCGGACGTGCGAGTTGCGGCCATGTTCTTCGCTCCTACGGGTTCGGGAACCGCCGGACTCTAGCGCCGGCGCAACCAGAAGCGCAGTTCGAGCTCGTCGTCGCCGTGCGCCGCCAGCGAGGCAGCGTCGTCGGGCTCCCTCTCCGTCATGCTGACGGCCAACACCTCCTCGGCGATGAGGTCCCGGTGGCGCGCGACGGCCTCGGCGGAAGCCCCACTGGCATCTAGCCACAAGTCGATGCGGTCGGTCACGTCGAGGCCACCCGACTTGCGCGCCTCCTGGATCGACCTGGCGATCTCTCTGGCCAGCCCGGCGAGGCGCAGCTCGGGCGTGACGTTCACGTCCAGGGCCAACGTCTCACCCGAGTCGTTGACCACTGACCAGCCGTGCCGCGGCCGCTCGGAGACGACCACATCGTTAGCGGAGATCTCCACGTCCTCGCCCTCCACGCTCACCGAGGCGGTGCCGTGGCCGGACACGGCCGGGGCCAGCGCGCCATGGTCGGCGGCGGCGATGGCGGCGGCCACGACCTGCGTGCGGGCCCCGAAGCGGGCACCGAGGGCGCGAAAGTTCGCCTTCACGGCGAAGTCCACCAGTCCGTCTCCTCCCGACAGCGGCTCCAGCTCGCCGACGTTCAGTTCTGCCGCCACCTCGCCACGCAGCTCGTCACCGAGCCGGTGATAGCTCGACGAGGTGATCATCGCCCGGCGCAGCGGCTGGCGGGTCTTCACCTTGGCCTCTGCCCGCGCCGCTCGGCCCAGTTCCACGAGTCGCCTGGCCAGCGCCACGGCGCTGTCCAGGTCCTTGTCGCCCAGCGCCACGTCGGCCGCCGGCCACGAGGCCAGGTGGACGGACTCGGGACCACCCGGGTCGACAGGGTGGATGACGTCCTGCCACACCTTCTCGGTCACGAACGGCACGAGTGGAGCCATCAGCCGGGTGAGCGTGTCGAGCGCGTCGTGCAGTGTTCGCAGCGCCGCCGGGTCGCCGGTCCAGAACCGGCGCCTGGAGCGCCGCACGTACCAGTTCGAGAGGTCATCGATGAACGCCGCCAGCACGCTGCCGGCTCGCAGCGTGTCGAACGTCTCGAGTGCCGCCGTCACGGTGACGACGACGTCGGCAGTACGTGACACCAGCCACCGGTCGAGCACCGGTCGCCTCACCGGCTCCGGGTCGTCCTCCGACGGCGCCCATCGGGCGATCCGGGCGTACAAGACCTGGAACGACACCGTGTTCCAATACGTGAGGAAGACCTTGCGCACCGTTTCGGCGATCGTGGCGTGGGCGATGCGACGGGCCGCCCACGGCGACCCTCCTGCGAGCATGAACCACCGCACGGCGTCGGCGCCGTGCTGGTCCATCAACGGCACCGGCAGCAGGATGTTGCCGAGGTGCTTGGACATCCTTCGCCCGTCGTCGGCGAGGATCAGCCCCAGGCACAGCACATTGCGATACGACGACCGTTCGAACACCAACGTGCCGATGGCCATCAGCGTGTAGAACCAACCCCTGGTCTGGTCGATGGCCTCGCAGATGAAGTCGGCCGGGTAGGTGCTGGTGAACCTCTCGGCGCTGCCGGGCAGGAGGGGGTAGCCCCACTGGGCGAACGGCATCGATCCGGAGTCGAACCAGCCGTCGATCACCTGCGGTACCCGACGGGCCTCCTGGCCGCACGTCGGGCAGGCGAACGTCACGTCATCGATGTACGGGCGGTGCGGGTCGACCTGCGATTGGTCTGCTCCCGTCAGCTCACCGAGCCGGGCACGCGATTCGACGCACACCAGGTGATCGTCGGCGCATCGCCAGATCGGCAGCGGTGTGCCCCAATAGCGGTCGCGCGACAGCGCCCAGTCGATGTTGTTGCGCAGCCAGTCGCCGTAGCGCCCCCACTTGATCGTCTCTGGGTACCAGTTGGTGGCCTCGTTCTCGCCCAGTAGCGCATCTTTGATCGCCGTGGTGCGGATGTACCACGACGGCCGGGCGTAGTACATCAGCGGTGTATGGCACCGCCAGCAGTGCGGATAGGAGTGCTCGTACGGTTCGTCACGGAACAGCCGGCCCCGTGCCCGGAGGTCCTCGATCAGCAGCGGGTCGGCGGTCTTGAAGAATGCTCCGCCGACCAGATCGAGCACTTCTGAGAAGTGGCCGTCCTCCTGCATCGGGTTGACCACCGGGAGCCCGTACCGTCTGGCGACCTCCATGTCCTCAGCCCCGAAGGCCGGCGACTGGTGCACCAGCCCGGTGCCGTCCTCGACACTGACGTAATCGGCGACCACCACAGTCAGCGACGGCGCCGGCATCTCCACCAGCTCGAAGGGACGCTGGTACGACCAACCCTCCATGTCGGCTCCTGAGAATCGCTCCCCGGTCGGGGTCCATCCCTCACCGGTGGCGTGCCGCACCAGCGGTTCGGCAACTACCAGCACCTCGACGGTGTCGGTCACCGCCACGTACGTGACCTCGGGGTTGACGGCAACGGCGGTGTTGGACACGAGTGTCCAGGGCGTCGTCGTCCACACCAGCAACGATGCCGATCCCGCCAGCGGCCCAGACGTCAGCGGGAACCGCACATACACCGAAGGATCGACGATGGTCTCGTACCCTTGGGCCAGCTCGTGGTCCGACAGCGCCGTGCCACACCGTGGGCAGTACGGGCCGACGCGGAAGTCTTCGACCAGCAGGCCCTTGTCGAAGATCTGCGCCAGCGCCCACCAGACGCTGTCGATGTACTCGGGGTCCATGGTGCGGTACGCCTGGTCCATGTCGACCCAGTAGCCCATGCGCTCGGTCAGCTCGGTGAACGCATCGACGTTACGCAGCACCGACTCGCGGCACTTGGCGTTGAACTCAGCGATCCCGAACCGCTCGATGTCCTGCTTCCCCGAGAACCCGAGCTCGATCTCCACCGCCAACTCGACAGGCAGACCGTGACAGTCCCACCCCGCCTTGCGGTCGACGCGCCGGCCCTGCATGGTCTTGAACCGTGGGAACACGTCCTTGAACACCCTGGCCTCGACGTGGTGGGTGCCCGGCACGCCGTTGGCTGTCGGCGGGCCCTCGTAGAACGTCCACGGCTCGGCGTCGGCGCGCAGCGCCAGGCTCGTGGCGAACGTGCGCTGTGTACGCCACAGCTCCAAGATCTCCCGATCCATGGCCGGGAGATCGATGTGCGAAGGGACCGGGTTGTAACGGCGTTCGGGTGTCGGTTCGGTCACGAACGTTGCTCGGGAAACATGGAATCCGCCCTAGGCGATGTTCCCGACGGCGTGGAGTCGACATCGCCGTCATTCGTTGCGGTGGCCGTCGGTTCGGCCGTGTCGGAATCCGCCGTGCCGGAGTCCGCCGTGCCGGCATCGGCGCTGTCGTCGCTCGAGAACGTGTCGTGCGGCTGGGTGTCGTCCTCATCGACCTCATCGTCTGCGTCGTCAGCGTGGTCGTCGGCGTTTGCCGAACCAGCGCCAGCGTTTCCGGCTGCCGACAGCAACGGGCGATGCACGGCGCCGAGACCGCCTGGTACCCGGTCGACCATCTCCGACAGCACGGTGGCCGACTCGCGGATCCGCTCGCGCTGTTCGATCAGGAACGCCTCGAGGTGGTCGACGTCGGATTCGAGGAAGTCGCGGCGGGCGTTGAGCGCCTGTACCTCGGACTCGACGTTGTCGCCCTCGCCCTCGCCGGCCCGGCGGGCCTCGTCCTTGGAGTCCTGGATCAACTGATCGGCCAGCACCTGCGCCTGGTCGAGCGATTGGCTGGCATCGTCTCGAGCGGCGCTCAGGATCCGCTCAGCTTCGGCGTTCGCCTCGGCGACCGTGACGTCGGCGGTGCGCTGGGCCAGCAGCAAGGTACGACTGATGGTCTCGGTCTCGTCGACAGACGCGGCGATCGTCGATGGATCTTCGACGACGTCGACTCCGCCGCCGCCGGTGGCGCTCGCCCGCTGCTCGCCCGCTTGTGACAGCTCCTGCAACCGGGCTACCGCAGCGCGGGCCCTGGCCTCCATCGCCGTGGTGTCGTTCTGCGCCGCCTCCAAAGCGGTCGCCACTTCCTGCACGAAGGCGTTGACCTCGCCCGAGTCGTAGCCCTTCTTGACCGTCGAGAACGCAATGGACCGCACTCGCTGAGGGCTCATCTCCATGAGCGCCAACGATAGCCCTACGACCTCGCGGGCCGCGGGAAGGTCACTCGTAGCCGTGGCCGTCGTTGCGAGGCCTGATGGCGGGCGGCTTGAGTAGGTAGACGCCCGTCGCCACCTTCTCCATCGAGCCGTCGAGGGCGTAACAGATGCCGCTGGCGAAGTCGATCAGACGCCTGGCCACGTCGCGCTCGGTGGCCTCCAGGTTCATGATCACCGGTAGCCCGTCCTTGAACTTGTCCGCAACCTCCTGCGCCTCGTCGAAGCGTCTGGGCCGCACGGCGTGGGGTTCGGTGCTCGACGGCGGACCGGTCGAGAAGGCTCGGCTGCCCTGCGGGGGAGGCGGTGGCCCCCCACGCGGATCGGAGCGCACGTTGACGGTCGGGTCACCGACGACGGCGGAGCGACTGCCGCGACTGCCGCCCTCGGCGTCGCGCGACGGGTAGCTCGGACGCGACTGGAGCGTGCGCACGTCGCCACCCGGCTCGTCCGGGTAACCGCTCTGGCGTCGAGCGTCGGGCGCCCGCCGAGCGCGAGGAGCTCGCTCGTCGGCCGGCGCGTTGGCGTCGCCGCCGTCGTAGGCGTCGTCAGGACCGAGGCCCAGGTAATCCATGGTCTTCTTCCACAGCGACATCGAGTTCCTCCTCTTCGATGAGGCTATCGCAGCCGGTCATTCGGCACGGTGACGCTCACCGAACAGCATCGTGCCGACCCGGATGTGGGTGGATCCCTCGGCGACGGCCAGCTCGTAGTCGCCCGACATCCCCATCGAGCACGATGCCAGCCCCAGCTCGTCGGCAAGCGTGCGTACAGCGCGGAACGCCGAGCGGCAGCGGTCGAGGTCTCCGCTCGTCGGGCCCATCGTCATCAAGCCGGTGACGTCGAGCCCGCCCTGGCGGGCCCGGTCGACGAGGGCTGCTGCGTCACCGGGCCGGCAGCCCGACTTCGTCTCCTCGCCAGTGGCGTTGACCTGGACCATTACACGGGCGCCGGGCGCCGCTCGCGCCACCCGGTCGACGATCGCAGGACGATCGAGCGTCTCCCACACGTCGACCGTGCCGGCGAGGGGGCGAACCTTGTTCGACTGCACGTGGCCGATGAAGTGCACATCAGGTCGTCTTGCAGCGAGCGCCTCGAGGACCGAGGACTTGGCCACCAGCTCTTGAGCGTAGTTCTCGCCGATCGCCGAGCAGCCGGCCTCGACCGCAGCTCGGATCACGTCGGCCGGAAACGCTTTCGTGACGGCGACGATGGTCACGTGGCGAGCGCCGAGGACGTCGAGGCGCGACCGCATGGCGCCGAGCCTGTCGGCGATCGTCGCCACGCTCGGAACGGCGGCCGGCATCGCCGATGGGACTACTTGAGGAACGAGGGCACGTCGAACTCGTCGTCGTCGTCCTCGGCCAGCGGATCGGAGGCGGCGTCGTCGGGGAACAGTTCGGCGATGCGCCCTGACGCGCCGGGCTGGGACCGGTGCATGCCGGAGGGCTCGTCGATCCCGTCGAATCCGGCGGCGATCACCGTCACGCGCACCTCGTCACCGATCTCATCGTCGATCACAGTGCCGAAGATGATGTTGGCCTCCGGGTGGGCGACGCCGTGGATGATCTCGGCGGCGGCGTTCATCTCGAACAGCCCCATGCTCGACGGTCCGGTGATGTTGAGCAGCACCCCCCGGGCGCCGTCGATCGCCGACTCCAGCAGCGGGCTGGAGATCGCGGACTTGGCAGCCGACACCGCTCGGTCGTCGCCGCTCGCCTGGCCGATGCCCATCAGCGCCGAGCCGGCCTGAGACAGCACCGCCTTCACATCGGCGAAGTCCGTGTTGATGAGACCCGGCGTCGTGATCAGGTTCGTGATGCCCGAGACGCCCTGCAGCAGCACCTCGTCGGCCATCTTGAAGGCGTTGAGCACGCTCGTCTTCTCGTTGGCGACGGTGAGCAAGCGGTCGTTCGGGATGACGATCAGCGTGTCGACCTTCTCCTTCAGGCGCTGCACGCCGCTGTCGGCCTGGACGGCCCGACGGCGGCCCTCGAACGTGAACGGTCTCGTGACGACACCGATGGCTAGGGCGCCGGCAGCTCGCGTGATCTCGGCGATCACCGGTGCCGCGCCCGTTCCGGTGCCACCGCCCTCACCGGCGGTGATGAACACCAGGTCCGAGCCCTTGATGATCTCGTCGATCTCCTCGTGGTGCGCCTCCGCCGCTGTGCGTCCCACCTCGGGGTCGCTCCCGGCTCCGAGCCCTCGAGTGAGGTCTCGTCCGATGTCGAGCTTGACGTCGGCGTCGCTCATCAGCAACGCCTGGGCGTCGGTGTTGATGGCGATGAACTCCACGCCCTTCAGGCCGGCATCGATCATGCGGTTGATGGCGTTGACGCCACCGCCGCCAACGCCGATCACTTTGATCACGGCCAGATAGTTCTGCGGTGAAGCAGGCATCATCGATACCTCCTGGCCCGAAGCCCGGTTGTCGTCGTAGAGAGGCGCACGCACCATGTTCGCATGTGGAATCGGCCAGGTTGGGGACTGTGTACGCGAGCCGCCGGTGGAGCGGTCAGGCATGCTATCAACGGTCGATCACCCTGACGCGGTTTCCTGCACGGTCACCTTGTCCGTCGACACGTCGATCCGAGCCGGCAGGCGGTCGGTGTCCATGTCGATCACCGTCTCCAGGCGCGCCAGCTTGTCGACGAGGTCGTCACCAGAGCCGAGGCGCACCTCGGTGCCGCCCGTCAGCGCCAGGCGCACATCGCTGCCGTCGTTGGCTACGTCGATCACCTCGGTGATCGGGCGCACAGATGGTGTCAGAGCCCGCGCCATCGCCGCAGCTGCGACGAACCCGGCCGGTGCGAACTCGCCCGCCTCCGGGCTCGGCGGATTCTCGCTGCGCACGAGCATGAAGTCCACCGGCTGGCCGTCGACGAGGTCGAGCACGCGGCCCTCGCTGTCGATGACCCTGAAGCGGCTGTCACCGCCCTGGAACGTGGCCGCCGGCACCCGCTCGCGAATCTCGATGGAGGCGGAGTCGGGGAACTTCGTGTCGACCCGGGCCTCCTCTACCCACGGGATGCGCTCGATGCGCTCCTCGAACCCGCCGGTGTCGGCACGCAGCGTCGGCTCGCCGGTGAGATCGTCGATGATCGGTTGCAACTCGTCGCGGCTGTAGACGGCGTCTGACACGCTGACGGTCTCGATCGAGAACACTGACGAGCCCAGCACGGCAAGTCCTGCGACGACGAGGATCAGCACCGCGAACACCGCCACCACCCACCGAAGGCGCTTGCGCCCCCGCGCCTTGTGCACCGCTGCCCGCCGCTGGCGCAGCTTGGGCTCGATACCGGTAGCGCGTGCCGCCTCTGCACTGCCCACGATCTCTCCGAGTTTGCTGTCGTCGTCGATGAACACCCGCTGGCGCTCCGCGGCGCTCTCTGCCTGGTCTCGCTCGCTGCGTTCGCTCGACTGCTGCTGGTCTCGCTCGCTGCGCTCGCTGGCGCTTCCCTCGCCAGCCGACTTCTCGTCGTTCACATCCTGGGGGCCGAAGCGGTACCCCGCATGGCTGTCGTCTGCGTGCGGGCCGTGATGCTCGTCGTCGACGTTCGTCAGGCGGGGGCGGGGGGTGCTGCCGCTGAGGAGCTCTTCGATCTCGGGGCTGTCGAGGTCGATGTCGGCGCCGCGGGTGAGGTCGTCGACCTGGAACATTCGCAGCAGTTCATCGAGCACAGCCTCAGATGGGCGGTCGTCGCCGAGCGATCCGGAGTTGCTCACCGGTGAGACTCCCCCACGCTCGTGACGCCGTCGAACCCGACGAGTCGCACCTCGGAGCGGAGCTGGAAACCTGTGCTCTCGGCGACGGCCGAGCGCACGTGTTCCATCACGGCCAGCACGTCAGCAGCGCGACCGTCGGGACTGGATTGGATGAAGTTGGCGTGCTTCTCCGACACCCACGCCCCGCCGATCTGCAACCCGCGCAGGCCGAGCCCATCGATCAGCAGGCCGGCGCTCACCTCGCCCGGGACCGGGTTCACGAACACCGATCCGCAGTTCTGACCGCCTGGCTGGTGCTCGCGGCGCCAGCGCACGATCTCCGAGATGCGGGTCATCGCCGGCTCGGCATTGCCACGCTCCAGGGCGAGACGCGCAGAAAGGACGATCTGGTCGTCGGCAACCGCCGAGCTGCGGAAGCGCAGCTGCAGGTCATCGGCCGCCACGACGTCGGCCCGGAGCCGGCCGGGCGCGCCGATCGACGCCATCGTGACGTCAACGAGCACGGCCGCCATGTCCGCTCCGTGGCCGCCGGCGTTCATCTTCACCGCCCCACCGATCGAGCCGGGGATCCCCACCGCCCATTCGAACCCGACGATGCCTGCCGATGCCAGCCGGCGCGCCAGCGACGGCAACGATGCCGCGCCTGGCACGTCGACCACGATCTCGGAGGCGTCGCCGTACGTGACGACCACGAACCCCGCCTGCTCGGCGCCGTCCGACATCTCGAGGTCGGCGAGGGTCACGGCAATCCCCGCGAATCCTGCGTCGGCGACGAGCATGTTGGAGCCCTTTCCCACCACGATCAGTGGCAGGCCGGTCGCAGACCGGGCACCGGCTATTCGCTCCAGGTCGGCAACCGAGTGGGGACGGGCCAGCACGGCTGCCCGCCCGCCGACGCGGTACGTGGTGAACGGCGCCAACGGCACGTCGAGGTGCGCCGTCGTCCCGATCGCCGCCGCGGCCTCGTCGAAGGCGGACGTGGTCACCGCCGTCACGCTCGTGACACCGTGCCGGCGTGCCGGGCGGAGAGCACCTCGTCGGGAAGCGAGGCCACGTCTCCGCAGCCCATCGACACGCACACATCGCCGTCGCCCACCTCACGGGCCAGGAACGTCACCAGATCGTCACGGTGGGGCAGCCACACCACGCGCACCCGTGGATGGGCCTCCGTGACGGCGTTGACGATCAACTTGCCGCTCACGCCTGGGATCGGCGTCGTGCCAGAGGCGTAGATCTCGGTGACCACAACGAGGTCGGCGTCGACGAAGGCGTTGGCGTAGTCACGCCACATCTCGGCCACCCGATGGAAGCGATTTGGCTGGAACACGGCGATGACGCGGCGCCAGCCGTCGCCGCCGTGTTTGGCCGCCGCCAGCGCTGCGGCGATCTCGGCTGGGAGGTGGGCGTAGTCGTCGACGAACGTCGCCCCGCCGTCCATGCCGCGGATGTCGAACCTTCGCGCCACGCCGCCGAAGCGTTCGAGCGCCCCTCGGACCGTCTCAAACGGTACGCCGATCTCGAGTGCCATCGCCGCTGCGCCGGCGGCGTTGAGCATGTTGTGCTCACCGCGCAGCGGCAGCGTGATCCGTCCGAGCAGGTCGTCACCCTTGCCGAGTGAGAACGACGCCGTGCCGCGCAGCGCTTCGGAACCGGAGATCCGGTACGTGGCCTTCGCCGACCGGCCGTACGACACGGCGCCGTGCTCGGCGGCGAGCCTGGCGCACGCCTCGTCGTCGGCGCACAGCACTCGTGGGCCGTCGATCTGTGCCAGGTAGCGATCGAAGGCGGCGACGATGCCGTCGAACGATCCGTACAGGTCGAGATGGTCGACGTCGATGTTGGTCAGGATCGTGCCGTACAGCGGTAGCTCGAGGTGCGTGCCGTCGCTCTCGTCGGCCTCCACGACGAGCCAGTCTCCTCCCGTCCACTGGGCGCCCGTGCCCATGTCGGTCACATCACCGCCGATCACGAAGTTCGGCTTCAGCCCGGCGTCAGCGAGGATCAGCAGCAGCATCGACGTCGTGGTGGTCTTGCCGTGCGTGCCGGCGACGGCCAAGGCTTGGGCCTGCGCGCAGATCGATGCCAGCATCCCCGCCCGGCGCACGAACGGGATACCGCTGGCCTCGGCGGCGCGCCGCTCGAGGTTGTCGGCGGGGATGGCCGGAGAGGCCGTGACCGCGTCGCAGCCCTGCACATTCTGCTCGCCATGGCCGATCATGACGTCGACGCCGGCCGCCCGTACGCGGTCCAGCACCGGCTGCTCGCGGATGTCGCTACCCGACACACGGTGGCCCATCTCGGCCAGGGCGATGGCCACCGCGCTCATGCCGGGGCCGCCGGCACCGATCACGTGCAGGCGGTGCGGGCGCGCCAGGTCGAGCGGCGCCGTCGGTCGGACCGAAGGGGCAGCAGTGGCACTCACGACGGCTCTCAGGGTAGAGCCACACGCTCGATCAGGGCTGGCAATGCCCCGCTGCGGTGCACCTCGCCGGCGCGGCGCGCCCGCTGTTCCAACGTTCGGCGCCGGTCACCGTCGGCACGTAGCTGCTCGATGACGTCGCCGATGCGAGCCAGTTCGTCCTCCGCCAGCTGCACGGCGGCGCCCTGGTCCGCCAGCCAGCGAACGTTCGCGGTCTGGTGATCGTCGGCGGCACCCGACCATGGCACCAGCACTGCCGGAACGCCGGCCGCCGCCACCTCGGCAACCGTGCTGGCGCCGCCGCGCCCGACGAACATGTCGGTGGCTGCGTAGCTCAGCGCCAGCTCCTCGTCGAAGGCCAGCACCTGGTACAGCACGCCCGTCGATCCATCGCCCAATGCCACCCCTGCAATGAACCGCCGCCCGACCACGTGACGCACGGCCAAGCCGACATCGTCACGGTGGGCGGCCACGTAGCCGGCGACAGCGGCGTTGATCGCCGCCGATCCGAGCGAGCCTCCCGTCACGGTCACCACGAAACGGTCGGTGGGGAGGCCGAGCGCCCGGCGAGCGGCGTCACGGCCGGCGGCGCGGTCGACGTCGAGCACTGCCTGGCGCACCGGTGCACCGGTCATCTCTGCTCGCGGCAGCGACGACCCCGGAAAGGCGACCGCACAGGCGGCGGCGAATCGGGCGGCGAGCGCGTTGGCCCGCCCGGGACGTCGGTCGTAGCTGACGACGACGATCGGAATGTGCAGCAACCGGGCGGCGAACACGGTCGGCATGGCGCCATAGCCGCCGACCGACACGACGACGCGTGGATCGAGGCGCAGCAGGAGCCGCCTGGCCCGAGCTGTTGCGGCGAGCATCTTCGGGGCGAAGGCGACGTTGCGCCACGTCAGGGTGCGCTGCAGGCCGACGACATCGAGGAGCGTGTGCGGGTACCCCGTCGGTGGAACGAGCGTCGTCTCGACGCCGCGTTCGGTGCCCACGTAGTGGATCGCAGCACGTTCGCGGCCGGTGGCGACGAGGCTGTCGGCCACCGCCATCGCCGGGAACACATGACCGGCGGTGCCACCGCCGGTCACCACGGCAAACACGGTCACTGGGCTCCCTTGCCCGTGTTCGCCCCATTCAGAACGGTCATCCCGCTCGCCGGGCCACGTTCAACAGCAAGCCTGCTCCGGCCATCGACACGAACAGCGACGTGCCACCGGCCGAGAAGAACGGCAGCGTCAGGCCGGTGACGGGCACCAGCCCGGTGACGCCTCCCACGTTGACGATGGTTTGCACGGCGAACCACACGGAGATGCCGCCTGCCAGCACCATTCCGAACCGGTCGGGGGCGGCCAGCGCCGTCTGGATGCCGAAGTACACGAGCAATGCGAAGCCGCCGAGCACGGCGAACGCCCCGATCAGACCTAGCTCGTCGGCGATCACAGCGAAGATGAAGTCGCTGTGGGCGAGCGGCAGGTAGCCGAGCTTGCCCTTGCCCTCGCCGACGCCCGATCCGAGGATGCCGCCGTTGGCGATGCTCAAGAAGCCCTGCCACGTCTGGTACGACTGGTGGTCCTTCTGGCCGGCGATGTCGGCGAGCGCCGTGAAACGGGCCATTCGACGTTCGCTGGAAACCACGAACAGGGCCGTCGTCGCCAGCGCCGACGCCGTGATGACGCTGAGCGGGAACATCGGCACACCACCGACGAAGGCGGCGCCGACGACGATGGCGCCGAGCACGATCGCCGCTCCGAGGTCGCCCTGCACGAGGCAAGCTCCCGACGCCGCCGCCGCCAGCAAGGCGATCGGTGCCAACACACGTCGCGAGTCGTGCAGCACGAGGATGCGCCGGCTGAGCAGATCGGCGGCGGCGATCACGACCGCCACCTTCAGCAGCTCTGACGGCTGCATCGTGAGCGGACCGATCCTGATCCACGCCTGGGCGCCGTCCACGTTGATACCGACCTGGGGAACGAACGGCAGCGCCATGCCGGCGAGGGCGACGATCAGCATCGGCACACTCAACCGTCGCCAGAAGTCGTAATCGACGCGCACGGCCAACCCCATCCCCACGGCGCCGAGCGACGTCCACAGCAGCTGACGGTTGAAGTAGTGGAATGGGCTCTGGCCCTCGTTCACGAGTGCCGTGGCCGATGCCGACAGCACCATGACGAGGCCGAGCATCACGAACACCACCACCACGAGCGCGATCACGTAGAACGCCGTCGTGGGCGGGGCGTCGACACGCGAGGCGCTGTGCGGGACTCGGCGCGGGCCGAGTCCGCTGCGGCGTTGCGCCTCGAGCCGCTGCAGAGCGAGCCGGCGGCGATCCTTGAGCGTTGCTGCGGAGGTGTTCACGTCGGAGCTCCTTGTGTGGAGGGATCGACGAGACCGCCAAGGGCCTCGACGCGATGCCGGAAGTCGTCGCCCCTGGCGGCGTACCCGGTGTACCAATCGAAGCTGGCGCATCCCGGCGAGAGCAGCACGACGTCGCCGGGTCGTACCAGCTCGGCGGCCCGGTCGACGGCGACGCCCATGTCTTCTGCGACGATCACGGGGCAGTGGCCCTGGAAGACCGCAGCGATGTCGGCGGCATCCTGGCCGATGGCCACGACAGCACGCACGCGGTGGGCTTGGCGTGCCATCGGCCCGAGATCGAGTCCCTTGTTCAGCCCGCCGGCGATGAGCACCACGCGATCGAACGCAGCCATCGCCACGGAGGCGGCGTGGGGCGTGGTGGCCTTGGAGTCGTCGAACCAGCGCACGCCTCCATGGTCGGCCACGAGCTCCAAGCGATGGGCAGGTCCCCGGAAGTCACCGACTGCGCCAGCTACCGCAGCGCTCGTGGCCAGGCCCGTCTCGATCGTGAGCGCCGCCGCCGCCAGTGCGTTCGTGAGATCGTGTGGCAGACAGCGGCCCATGGTGGTCAGCGGCGCCAGCTCGCCGCCCGGGCCCCAGAGCGCTTCGTGTTGGATGCGGTAGTCGGCTCCCGTGAGACCGAAGCTGCGCTGGGGGCCGGGCGCCCTGCGCACATGGCGCATCACGACATCGTCATCGACGAAGCCGATCGCCGTGTCGCTGGGTCCCTGCAGGGAGAAGATGCGGGACTTGGCCGCCTCGTAGCTGGCCATCGATTCGTGCCAGTTCAGATGGTCCTCGGCGAAGTTCAGCCACACCGCCGCCTCGGAGCGGAACTGCTCGGTCCACCGCAGCCGAAAGCTGCTCGCTTCCACGACGAACACGTCGATGTCGAGATCGAGGGCCTCGAGCAACGTCACATCGGTGTTGCCGGCGACGATCGGGCGCCGGCCGGCGGCCTCGAGCATCGCCGCCGCCAGCAGCGTCGTCGTGGTCTTGCCGTCGGTGCCGGTGACGGCCAACATCGGTCTCGGCCCTCCGGTGCGCTCCTGCTCGAAACGGTAGGCCAGCTCGATCTCACTCACCACCACACTGCCGGCCTCCGCGGCTGCGGCGAACAGCGGGTGCGTCTCGGGAACACCAGGAGCCGGCACCACGGTGTCGACATCGCCGAGCGCTTCGCCGACGTCGACGGCATCGATGACGTCGGCTCCGAGCTCGCCGGCCTGGCGCCGGGCGTCGTCGTCGAGTACGTCGTCGGTCGCCAGCACGGACCAGCCGCGGCGCGTGAGAGCGCCGATCGCCGACCGGCCGGCGATTCCCAACCCGTACACGAGCGCTGTGGTCACGGCCCGGTTCCGATGTCGCTGGCCAAGCGCGTGAAGTCGGCGATGAAGATGCCGAGGGCGGTGGCCACGAACACGGCGGCGATCAGCCAGAAGCGGATGATCACCGTCGTCTCCGGCCAGCCGAGCAGCTCGAAGTGGTGGTGGACGGGCGACATGCGCAGCAAACGCTTCCTGCGTCCCGATGCCTTGAACACGCCCATTTGCAAGGCGACCGAGCCGGCCTCCACGACGTTGATGCCGCAGATCAGCACGAGCAGCAACTGGGTGTTGAGCGTCAGTGCCAAGAACGCCAACGCAGCGCCGATGCCGAGCGCTCCGACGTCGCCCATGATGATCCTCGCCGGCGCTGCGTTGTACCACAAGAAGCCGCCGCATGCGCCGGCGAAGGCGGCCGCCATGACCCCCATGTCGAGCGGGTTGACGACCGCGCCGTAGATCTCATCGTTGCGGAACAGCAGATAGCCGATGATCACGAACGCACCGAATGCCATCATCGCCGAACCGCCTGCCAGGCCGTCTAGACCGTCGGTCACATTGACGGCGTTCGTCGTCGCCCAGATGATGGCGGCGGCGAACATCACCCAGACGACGGTCGGCACCTCCCAGCCTGGCGAGTCGGCGCGCGTCAGCGAGATCGTCTCAGCGACGCCGGTGGCGGCGACGAGCCACCACGCCAAGCCGACCGACATGAGCATCGTGATGTAGTTCTTCCGGCGCCAGAAGATGCCGCGGTTGTGGCCCTTGCGCACCTTGATGACATCGTCCAGCAGACCCATGCCCGCCATGGCGATGACGCCGACCCACACGACGAGGCCCTGGCGGGAGAACACCAGGCCTTCACGCATGTGGGCTGTCAGCCAGCCGAGCAAGGCCCCGCCGATGATGGCCAGACCACCCATTGTCGGGGTGCCCTGCTTGAGCATGTGGTGCTCGGGGCCGAGATCCTCCTTGCCCAGGATCGGTTGGCCGAGGCCGCGCTTGGAGAAGAAGGAGATCAACAGCCGGGTCCCGAACAGCGCCGCCATTCCGGCAACGGCACCGGCGATCAGGACGGCGATCATCGGAATCGCTCGGCCTGGACAGCCATTGCCTTCGCTGCCACGAGGCGGTCGTCGAAGGGCAGTTCGCGGTCGCCGATCGTCTGGGTGGTCTCGTGCCCTTTGCCGGCGATGACGACGACATCGCCCGGCCGAGCCTCGTCGACGGCGAGCTTGATGGCCGCCGCCCGATCAGGTTCGATGATCAACCGCTGGCGCCCCGTCGGATCGACACCGTGCACGATGGCGTCGATGATCGCCAACGGCTCCTCGTGGCGCGGGTTGTCAGACGTGACGATGGTGACATCGGACCTCGCTGCCGCCACGGCGCCCATGTGAGGACGCTTCTGCGTGTCGCGGTCACCGCCGCAGCCGAACACGGCGATCACGCGGCCCCCTTCGTGGGCGCGAGCGAGGGAGCGGGCTGCCGCCAGCAGCGATTCCAGCCCTTCTGGCGTGTGTGCGTAGTCGACGATGACGTCGAGCCCCACCGGCGAGTCGACTCGCTGGAACCGCCCAGGCACGGGGGCCACGGCGGCGAGGCCGGCAGCGATGGCGTCGCGCTCGATCCCGAGCACGTCCGCGGCCGTCGCAGCGGCCAGCACGTTCATGACGTTGAAGTCGCCGCCGATGGGCACCACGAGGACCGAGTCACGCCATGTCAGCTGCAGTCGTCCTGCCTCGACGACCACGCCAGAAGCATCGGCGCGTGAGAAGGGCACGATGTCGATCTCGGCGGCGTCGGCCAGCAAGCGGCCGTACAGGTCGTCGACGTTGACGACGCCCACCGTTGTGCGTTCTGCTTCGAACAGCCGGAACTTGGCCCTGAAATACCCCTCCATCGAGCCGTGCAGATCGAGGTGGTCCTCACCCAGGTTCGTGAACACGGCGAGCGCGAACGTCGTGCCGTCGACACGATGCAGCTGGAGGGCGTGCGACGACACCTCCATCACCACGGCTGCCTTGCCGCCGGCGACGAAGCCGGCAAGACGGTCCTGCAGCTCGGGAGCCTCT
>JACDHN010000128.1 GCA_013821025.1 Acidimicrobiia bacterium
CATCCCGCCCGCCCGACCTGATCTGTGAGTGCTCGATGCCGACATCGGGCGTGTGGCTCACAGTTCGGTGGAGCCGTCGGGAAGTGTGAGTGCTCGATGCCGACATCGGCCGTGTGGCTCACAGTTCGAGGCGGTGGGGCGGTGGGCTGGGGGCGGTCTCGTGTGGTGCGCAAGCTGCCGGCGCTACCGTGTGGGCGATGACAGCCCCGGCTCGCTCGACCCGATGACAGCAACTGACACCACGACCACCGTGGTCGTTCCAGGCACTCACGTGATGGCGGCACTCGTCGGGCCCCGAGACGAGCGGCTGCGTCAGATCGAGACGGCGTTCCCCGAGACCACCATCAGCGTGCGGGGCAACGAGGTCACGGTTCGAGGCGAGCGTCGGACCGAGGTGGGGCGTCTGTTCGAGGAGCTGGTGGGGCTCCTGCAGCGCGGCCACGAGCTCGGTGAGTCGGACCTCGCCAGGGTGATCAGCATGAACGCTGCCGACGAGCGCCCGACCGAGGTGCTGAGCCACGAGCTGCTGCGCGGCACGAGAGGCCGTCCGGTACGACCCAAGACGGCCGGTCAGAAGCGCTACGTCGACGCCATCGCCGAGAACGTGATCACGTTCGGCATCGGCCCAGCGGGCACCGGTAAGTCTTGGCTCGCCGTCGCCATGGCCGTGCGTGCCCTGCAGGCCAAAGAGGTGCAACGCATCATCCTCACCAGGCCGGCCGTCGAGGCCGGCGAGCGGCTCGGGTTCCTCCCGGGCGACCTGATGGCCAAGATCGATCCCTACCTGCGGCCGCTTTACGATGCCTTGTACGACATGGTCGAGCCTGAGGCCGCCCAGCGCCTGCTGGAGCGCCAGACGGTCGAGGTGGCGCCGTTGGCCTTCATGCGTGGGCGCACGCTCAACAATTCCTTCATCATCCTCGACGAGGCGCAGAACACGTCGCCGGAGCAGATGAAGATGTTCCTCACCCGCATCGGCTTCGGGTCCCGTGTCGTCGTCACCGGCGACGTGACCCAAGTTGACGTGCCAAACGGCAAGAGCGGCCTGGCAGGGTTGGAGCGCACGCTCACCGGAATCGAAGGACTGGTCTTCGTCCGGCTCGACGCCGGCGATGTCGTCCGGCACCGCATCGTGGCCGACATCGTGGCTGCCTACGAACGGGTCGACGCCGGGACATCGTCATGAACGACCCTGCCAGTACCACCGGCCTGACCGCGGCAGTCGCCGTCGTCTGCGCTGACCAACAAGACGAGATTCCGCTCGAGGCCGACCGCTGGGCGCGCCTCGCCACCGACGTGCTGACCGAGTTGGTGGAGCAGCGCCAGGCCGACCGACAGGACGAGCTGACGCTCACGTTCGTGGACCGCGAGGCGATGGCCGATCTGAACGTCGAGCACCTGGCGCACGAGGGCCCGACGGACGTGTTGTCGTTTCCCCTCGACATCACCGTCGACGACGACGCCCCGCTGCGCCTGCTCGGCGACGTCGTGATCTGCCCGGGCGTTGCCAACGATCAGGCGCCGGCGCACGCCGGCACGCTCGACGACGAACTGGCGTTGCTCGTGGTCCACGGCATCTTGCATGTGCTTGGGCACGACCACGACGACGAGGAGTCGGCGAACCGCATGCGCGAGGTCGAACGGGACGTGCTGGTCCGCCTCCACTGGCACGGCGCGGCGCCGGCGACGTTCCGCCAGGAGCACGACGACTGATGGCCGTCACCCCGATGCTCGCCGTCACCGGCGCCGACTGGTCGATGCTGTTCGTGATCTTCTTGCTGCTGATCGTGCTGATCTTCATGGCGGTCGCCGAGATGTCTCTATCGAGGATGAGCGCCCACAGGGCGGCCTCGCTGGCGGCCGGCGGGTCGAGGGCCGGGCCGAGCCTGCGGCGTCTGGTGGACGAGCCCGAGCACTGGATCAACCCGCTGCTGCTCACCGTCAACATCTGCCAGACCGTCCAGGCCACCCTCACCGGACTCGTCGCCGGCCGGATCTTCGGCCCGTGGGGCGTGCTCGTCGGCGTCGTGCTCAACATCATCGTGTTCTTCGTGCTGGCCGAGGCCGTCCCCAAGACTTATGCCGTGCTCCACGCCGACCGCGCTGCGCTCCTGACGGCCCGCCCGTTGCGAGCCCTGGTGGGGTTCCCGCCGCTGCAACTCGTGTCACGGGGATTGATCGGCCTCACGAACGTGATCGTGCGCGGCAAGGGCCTGAAGAAGGGACCGTTCGTCAATGAGCAGGAGCTGTTGGGCATCGTGCAGACGGCGGCCGCCGACGAGGTGATCGAGCACGAGGAGCGCCGGCTGATCGAGAGCATCATCGAGTTCGGCGACACCGTCGCCCGCGAAACGATGGTGCCTCGGCCCGACATGGTGATCGTCCAGGATGACGCCACCGTGTCGGCGGCGCTCGACCTCACGATCGTGCACGGGTACAGCCGGGTGCCGATCACAGATCACGACGACGACATCGTCGGGCTGGCCTACGCCAAGGACCTGATCGCCGCCGAGCGCAGTGGCGCCGGCCAGGATCCGGTGCGCGGCCTGGCCCGCCCGGTGCACTTCATTCCCGAGAACAAGCCGATCAGCGCACTCATGCGCGAGATGCAGGCCAACCACTTCCACCTGGCGATCGTGGCCGACGAGTACGGGGCGATCACCGGCCTGATCACGTTGGAGGACTGCCTCGAGGAACTGGTCGGTGAGATCGTCGACGAGTACGACGACGAGCAGCCGGTCGTGCAGCAGCTCGGCGAGCGCGAGTGGCTCGTCGACGGGGCCGTGCAGATCTCCGACGTCAACGAGGCGCTCGACGTCGAGCTGCCTCACGTCGACTGGGACACGCTCGGTGGTTTCGTGTTCAGCACGCTCGGCCACGTCCCAGAGCCCGGCGAACTGGTGGAGCGAGACCGTTGGCAGTTCATCGCTGCCGAGGTGGAGGGCCGACGCGTCCGTCAGGTGCGTGTGGTCGGTCCGCCCGATGAAACCGTTGATCCGCCCGAACCTGAGCTGGTGCACACGCCCGGCACCGAGCGCACAGCGCCCGGTGACGACGCCGACCGCTAGCGTCCCGGCGATGGAGATCTCACTTGGCGGCAAGGTCGCCCTGGTCACAGGGGCCTCGAAGGGGATCGGCAAGGCGATCGCCGCCGGGCTCGCCTCGTCGGGTGCGAGGGTGATGCTCAGTAGCCGCAAGCTGGATCAGCTGGAGGGCGCAGCGGCCGAGATGGACGGCGAGACCGCCGTGTTCGCAGCGAACGCCGGCGACCCGGCGGCGGCCGAGGCGTGTGTCGACGCCACGATCGAGCGCTTCGGCGCTGTCGACATCCTCGTCAACAACGCCGCCACGAACCCGTACTACGGCGCCACGCTCGACGTCGACGAGGCACGGTTCGACAAGACGTTCCAGGTCAACGTGAAGGGACCCCTGTTCTGGAGCCACCAGGTGTGGGAGAAGTCGATGAGGGCCCGGCCCGGCGTGATCGTCAACATCGCCTCCGTTGGCGGGCTGCGCGCCGAGTTCGGCCTCGGCGTGTACAACGTGACGAAGGCGGCGCTGATCCACCTGACCCGCCAGCTCGCCGCCGAACTGGGGCCGAGTCGCGTCGTCGGCATCGCCCCCGGCCTGGTGAACACCGATTTCGCCTCCGTGCTCGTCGACAACTTCGGCGACGCCATGAAGAACGCCCTGCCGATGAAGCGCCTCGGTGAGCCCGAGGACATCGCCAACCTGGCCGTGTTCCTGGCCAGCGACGCCGCCAGCTGGATCACGGGTGAGACCTACGTGATCGACGGCGGGGCCGGTGTGCGCTCGGTCGGCGTCGCCAGCTGATCCCGTCGCAGCTTGCCCAGCGGCGTTCGCGCCAGGGCGTCGACGATGTGGAGGCTGCGCGGTGCGGCGTACGCCGGGAGCACCAGCTTTACGTGCTCGCGAAGCTGGTCGAGCGTGGGTATCGCTCCAGAGGGCACCACGAATGCGGTGACGACGGCGCCCCATTCGGGATCAGGGCGGCCGGCGACGCCGGCGTCGGCCACGAGAGGGTGGCTGCGCAGCGCTGCTTCGACGGCATCGGGCCACACGTTCTCGCCACCGGTGATGATCAGGTCACCTCGCCGGCCGTGCACCACCAGCCTGCCGTCGCTGTCCCACGAGCCGAGATCGTCGGTGGCGAACCAACCGCCGACGAGCGCCTGGCGACCATCGCGGTAGGCCCTCAGCAGCGTCGGGCCGGCGACCATGATCTCACCGTCGTCCGCCAGGCGAACATCGACGTCATCGAGCGGCACCCCGTCGTAGACGATCCCGCTGGCGGTCTCGGTCATGCCGTACGTGACGACGGCATTGCCGGGCAGCTCGACCGGCGGCGCAGAACCGCCTAGCACGATGGCCCGGAACGCGGTCGGGTCCACACGTTTCAGGGCGGTCGGCACGAGCGAGACCAGCGTGGCGCCGCTGGCCATGACGGCATCAGGGTCGAACCCGTCGAGCACGGTGAGAGCCGTCCCTGTCAACATCGCCCTGGTGACGACGGAGAGACCGCCGATGTGGGCCAAGGGCAGGCATGCCAGCCAGTGGTCGTCGTCGGTCACGGACAGGCGCCGGCTCGTGATCGCCGCCGAAGCGGCGACGGCGTCGTGCGTGAGGACAACGCCGCGAGGGGCGCCGGTGCTGCCGCCTGTGGCGACCACGAGCGCGTCGCCGTCCTCCACGGGTCGGGATCCAGAGCGTTCGTGTTCCTCGCCGTCGGCGTCGAGCACGGCGGCAGGCGACACGACGTCGAGCACCTGCTCGGCCAGCATCGGCGGATAGCGGCGATCGAGCACGAAGCAGGCATCGCCGGCGTCCCACAGCCCGGCGACGGTATCGACGAACGGTGGTCCACCCGGCATGTCGACAGCTACCAGCCGTCTCGTCATGCGGGCGGGAGTTGCCAGCAATCGATCATCGCTCCATGATGGCCGACCTGTGAACCGTTGGATCGCCGGTGCCCGGCCCAGGACGCTGCCGGCGGCTGTTGTGCCCGTCGGCGTGGGCGCCGCTTGTGCCGTCGGCGTCGGCGACATCGCCTGGTGGCGCGTCGGTCTGGCGCTCGTGGTCAGCCTCGCCCTGCAGGTGGGTGTGAACTACGCCAACGACTACAGCGACGGCGTGCGCGGCACCGACGACGCCCGTGTAGGTCCCACGCGGCTCGTGGCATCCGGCCTGGCGACGCCGGGCTCGGTGCGCCTCGCTGCGCTCGTCGCGCTCGGCGTGGCCGCTGTGGCCGGGGCCGTGCTGGCCGTTGCCGTGTCGTGGTGGCTGCTGACGGTCGGCGCTGCGGCGCTCTCGGCGGCGTGGTTGTACACCGGCGGCCCCAAACCGTACGGCTACCTCGGGCTGGGGGAGCTGTTCGTGTTCGTGTTCTTCGGCTTGGTGGCGACGACGGGCACGACGTTCGTGGCCATCGAGCACGTGACGGGCCCGTCCGTGGCGATGGGTGCCGGCGTCGGGTTCCTGGCTTGCGCTCTTCTCGTGATCAACAACCTGCGTGACATCCCGACCGACACCATGGCCGGCAAACGGACACTCGCTGTGCGGCTCGGCGACCGGCGGACGCGCTGGTTCTACGCGGCGCTGATCGCCGCCGCCTTCGGTTGCGCCGGGGCGGCGGCAGGGTGGCGGTGGGAGGTGCTGTTGACGCTCGCCGCAATGCCCCTCGCCATGGTTCCGGTGCGAACTGTCGCCGACGGTGCCGTCGGCTCCGGACTCGTCCCGGTGCTGGGCGCCACGGGACGGCTGCAGATCGCCTACGGGCTGGCGGCGTCGGTGGGACTGGCGCTGGGCGGGTGATCAGCAAGCCAACGAGTCAACACGTCGAGTGTGGCCTCGGGACGCTCGAGGTGGACGCTGTGTCCGGCGCCGGGGATCGTAACCTGCGTGGCGTCGGGCAGGGCTGCGGCCATGCGAGCGGCCACGAGGTGGAACGTGTCGTCGTCGCCAGCGCCGACGAGCAGCAGCACCGGACACGTGATGTGCGCCAGATCGCCCCACAGCGACTGCTGCACGCCCGTCCCGGCATGGCGCAGGCTGGCCGCCAGGCGGGCGGGATCGTTGCGCAGCCGGTGCTGGCGCCCTGCGGTGGCCGGCGTGAGACCTGCGAACATCGGTCTCGACAACCACTCATCGACGAATACCTCGGTGCCGACGTGCTCGACGTGATCGGCCAACCGTTCGTCATTCCGACGCCGCTCTCGCCGAGTCGATTCGTCATCGAGCCCCGGCGAGGCGCCGATCAACACCAGCCGCTGGACCACTTCGGGATGCCCGACGGCGACGTGAAGACACAGACGGCCGCCCATCGAGTAGCCGACGTACGTGGCAGGACCGCCGGCCGCTGCCAACAGCGCAGCACCGGTCTCGAGGTCGGCGTCGGCAGAGGCCGATTCGCCGTGCCCTGGGGCGTCGACGCTCATCACCTCGTACCGGTCGGCCAGCCTCTGCGCAAGTGGCGCCCATGACCGCCGGGTCTGTGTGAACCCATGGACGAGCACGAGGCGGGGGCCGCTGCCCGTGATGTCGGCGGCGAGGCCGTCAGCTGGCACGGGCTTTGTCGGCGAGCCGACGCAGGGCCTTCACGAACACGTCCGGGTCCTGTGCCCCCGGAATGGCCCACGTATCGGCCACCACGTACGTGGGAACGGCCGTGATCCCGCCCTCGCCGGCGAGCGCTAGCTGCTCGTCGACCTCGTCGACACCTCCGTCGCCGGCCAGGAACCGAGCGGCGACGCTGCGGTCGGCGCCCACGTCGGCGGCCAGGTCGGCCAGCACGGCATGGTCACCGACGTCGAGTCCCTCGGTGAAGTAGGCCCGCAGCAGCCGCTCCTTCAGCGCCTCCTGCGACACGCCATGGTCGGCGTCGAGGGCCCACCACAGCAGGCGGTGAGCAGCATGGGTGTTGGCGCGTTTGGCCTTGTCGAGGCGGAAGTCGAGACCATCGGCGGCGGCCACCCTGGTGACCTTGTCGATGATCGCCCGGGCCCGCTCGGGACCGCCGAACTTGCGCGAGTAGGCGTCGACGGCGGGCATGGTGGAACCGATGGGCGCTCCGGGGTCGAGCTGGAAGGGTCGGTACGTCACGTCGACCTCGAGGTCGTCGAGTCGGGCCACTGCCGCCTCGAAGCGTCGCTTGCCGATGTAGCACCACGGACACACCACATCGGACCAGATGTCCACGTGCACACCCGCAGCCTATGCACAACCCATTACCGTCACGCGGCGTGAGTGACGTGCCGTCGAGCCCCGCTGACGTGCAGGCGACGTTCTGCGCCACGCTCGCCGACGAGTGGGTGCGCCTTGGCGTGCGTCATGCGGTGGTCGCTCCTGGTTCCCGAAGCACGCCGATGGCGCTGGCGCTGGCGGAGCATGTCGGCGTGCGCATCCACATCGTGCATGACGAGCGTGTTGCTGCGTTCTACGCGCTCGGATTGGGCCTGGACGCCG
>JACDHN010000391.1 GCA_013821025.1 Acidimicrobiia bacterium
CTTCGGTAGGACGATGATTATGGGCTAGGTCGCCCATAATCATCGTTATGTAATATTCAACGGAACTCGCCTAAGGAGGGTTCCACTCGTAGCGCTCCCCGATCGGTGCTTTGACGTGGGGCTTCGTGGCACCCTGCGTCAGGTCACCGTCCGGCTTGTCCGAAGGCGCCTTGAGTGCGCCCGCTGAATTGACGATGCACTACTCGTGACCCAATCTGGTGATGATCCTCGGCAGCCCGCGCCCGATCGGACGAAGCGCCTGCGCAAGCAAACTTTTGTCATGACGTTTGGAGTGGCACTGTCAGTGATGGCGGTGAACACGATCTGCACCGTCGTCGCGCCGGCAGTCGCCGAGGCCAGGGCCAACCCGATCGTGGGGCTCCGCCTCGGATCTCGTGGCGAGCCGGTACGCCTCGTGCAGAAGGCGCTGATGGCCAAGGGCGCCTACGTACGTGGTGGCGTCGACGGGGTCTATGGCCCGGCCACGGTCTCGGCTGTCAAGTCGTTCCAACAGGTGAACGGCCTCCAGCGCACAGGGAGCATCGACGCCGCCACGGCCCGCATGCTCGACGTCTCATCCGTCACAGTTCCTTCCGCCTGGAACTATCAGGGTGGGTTCGTCGGGTTGCGTATGGGCGCAGGGCACGACGATGTGAAGGCCGTGCAGCGGGCGCTGATGAACGCCGGGATGTCGCTCGTCGGCGGAGCAGATGGCTCGTTCGGCACCGTCACCCACAACGCACTCGTGACGTTCCAGCGCCGCCAGGGACTCGGCGATACCGGCGTCATCGACCAGGCGACGGCGCGCTCGCTCGGCCTCATCGGCGGCGGATCCCCTGCTTCATCGGCTTCGTCGGCTCCGTCGGGGAACGCTCTCCGCCAGGGCGCAACGGGCGACCTGGTGCGCGCCGTGCAGCAGGCCATCGTTCGTGCGGGCGGCTACCTGCTCGGAGGCGTCGACGGCGTGTTCGGACCTGGGACCGCATCTGCGGTCCGTGCCTACCAGATCGTCAACGACCTGCCGGTGACAGGCATCGTCGATACTGCGACCGCTCGGGTGATGGGCGTTTCACTGTCCGGCGGCGGCTCGCCACGACCCGGCAACCCCGGCGGCAGCCTCCAGCTCGGCTGGCGCGGTGACGCTGTGCGCAACCTGCAGCGAGCGCTCATCAACGCTGGCGTCCATGTGCTCGGCGGCGCCGACGGCGTATTCGGTCCTGCCACAAAATCGGCCGTGAAGTCCTTCCAGCAGCGCAACGGTCTCCCAGCTACCGGTGTCGCCGACGGCGCCACGCTGCAGGCGCTCAAGGCATCGAATGGCGGCAGTCCGGCCCCGTCCAACCCGACCAATGGATACGTCGGCCTCAAGCAGGGCTCGACTGGTGCTGCGGTACGCGCCGTGCAGCAGGCCATCATGCGCACCGGGTTGACGCTGCTCGGCGGCGCCGACGGCATGTTCGGTCCTGCCACGACGTCGGCACTGAAGCTGTACCAGAGGACGAACGGCCTCGGCGTCACGGGTGTCGTCGATGCTGCCACGGCCCGAGTGATGAGCCTGGCAGGAAGCACCCCGCGCCCAGGCGACGGCCACACGCCTGTCGGCTATCCCGTCTACGGCGAGCGAGGTGTCCGCGTCCTGGCGCTGCAGACGGCCTTGATCAGCAACCGGTACTCGTTTGCCGGCGGCGCGGACGGCAGCTTCGGATCGGCAACGACGGGCGCCATCGTCCGCTTCCAGCAGGCCCGAGCCATCAATCCCACCGGCCGCGTGGATGAGACCACGGCTCGTGCTCTCGGTCTGTCGCCGATGGCCGCTCCGGCACCGCCTGACACGAGCAGCATCAAGCTGTCGAGCTTTCCCGTAGAAGGACCGTGCTGGTTCGGCGACTCGTGGTACGCCCCTCGGGGCGGAGGACGTGTGCACCTGGGTGTCGACATCATCGCCGATCACGGCAAGCGCATCTACGCCTCGGTGTCGGGGAAGATCATCTCGGTGGTGCACGACCGCCCAGGCTCGCTTTCTGGCAACGCCGTCAAGCTCGCAATGGCGGACGGCACGTACTTCTTCTACGCCCACCTCAGCTCGTTCGAGAACGGCATCGAGGTTGGCACGAGGGTCAAGGCAGGTGCTGTGCTCGGACGGGTCGGCTCGACGGGCAACTCCGCAGGACCGCACCTGCACCTCGAGGTGCACCCACGCGGCGGCGTGGCCGTCAACCCGTACCCGCTGGTCAAGGCGATCGACGGCTGCTGACCAGCGACACTCCGTTGCCGGCGGCCACGGTCGCCCAGCTACTTCCGCCGTAGCCTGGGCGACCATGCCGCTGCCCGACTCCGGCCGCGAGGCGGACGACATCCTCACCGAGCTCGATGAGTACAAGCGCGGTGACGTGGCATGGAAACAGGGCAAGGCGTTCAGCCTCGCCTACTTCGCAGGGCCGGAGGCGTTGCGGGTGGCCGACTGCGCCTACGCCAAGTTCTCGTCGGACAACGCGCTCAACGTCGGTGCCTTCCCCAGCTTGGCCCGCATCCAATCCGAGGTCGTCGACATCGTGCGGCATTGGACGTCTGGCGACGACGATGCCGCGGGGTTCATGACCACCGGTGGCACCGAGAGCTTGCTGCTGACGGTGAAGGCCGCCCGCGAACGGGGCCGGGCCGAGCGCGGCATCACCACGCCGAACGCCGTCATGCCGACCACTGCGCACGCCGCCT
>JACDHN010000392.1 GCA_013821025.1 Acidimicrobiia bacterium
ACCCAGGTTCGTGAACACCGCGAGCGCGAACGTCGTGCCGTCGACACGATGCAGCTGGAGGGCGTGCGACGACACCTCCATCACCACGGCTGCCTTGCCGCCGGCGACGAAGCCGGCAAGACGGTCCTGCAGCTCGGGAGCCTCTGGGGTCGTGCGCGCCCCCGACAGCGTGCCGATGACACCGGTAGGACGTCCGGCCGCTTCCAGGATCGATGCCAGCAGGTGCGAGGTCGTGGTCTTGCCGTTCGTGCCCGTGATGCCGACGATCGGGATGCTGGCACTGGGCGTCCCGGAGACCGTGCTGGCCATCCAGCCCAGGCAGCCGCGCACATCGCGCACGACGAGCTGCGCCACGCCGTCGATCGTCACGCCGTCGATCGCCACCTCGTGGTCCACGATGAGCGACGTGGCACCCTTGGCCACGGCCTCTTGGGCATGTTCGTGACCGTCGTGGTGGTCGCCGCGGAGGCAGGCGAACGCCATTCCGGGCGCCACGATCCGCGAGTCGTGCGTGATGGCGCCGACCCGGTGCCCCGGTTCGCCGATGATGCGCGCCTCGCACTCGACCGGCAAGTCGCCGGCGATCCGTTCGAGTGTGGTCACGATGTCGTCATTCCTGCGGGCAGCCGTTACCGCCGGGCGGCGGGGTCAAACCGAGCTCCTGGATGACGGCAGGGGCGAGTTGGGCGAACACCGGCGCCGCAGCCGTGCCGCCGAAGCGGTCACCGCTGCCGGCAGGCGGCTCGTCGATGGAGATCAGCATCGTCACCTGGGGGTCGTCGGCTGGCATGAAACCGACGAAGCTGGCGTAGTAGGCCTTGTTGCCCTTGTCGTCGTAGTAGGTGCCGTTCTCCTGCGCCTTGAGGCCGGTCCCGGTCTTGCCGGCGATGGGCATCTCCGCCACCTGAGCCCTCTTGGCCGTGCCCCGGCACACCACGCCCTTCAGCATGTCTGTGGTCTGGCGGGCCGCCGTTGGTGACACGACCTGGCGTGACGGCTCTGGCTTGGACTCATGGAACTCGCCGTCGCCGTCAAGTGTGCCGATGACGAGCTCGGGGGCGACATAGGTGCCCTCGTTGGCGATCGTGTTCACGGCGGCTATCAGCTGCACCGCCGTCACCGAGACACCCTGGCCGTAGGCGATGGTCTTCATCTCCGTGCCCTGCATGTCCTCGGCGTCCTCGAGGATGCCGGCCGACTCACCGGGAAACCCCAACGCCGACAACTCACCGAGCCCGAACGCACGCATGTAGTCGACCTGCTTTTCCACGCCCATCTGCTCGGAGACCGTGATCGTGCCGATGTTGGACGACGACACGAGGATCTGGTCCACGGTCATCGCCTGCGTCGGGTGGTACCCGGCGTCGTGCAGCAACAACGGGTCATTTTCGAAGTACTGCTTCTCCCATGGCACCACGAACGATGTCCGCGGCGTCACCACGCCGGCGTCGAGCGCCGACGCCACCGTGATCGCCTTGGCCACCGAACCGGGCTCGTAGGTGTCGACGGCAGCGAAGTTGCCGGACGTCACCTCGTAGACACCCGCATCGTTGCGCTTCACCGACGTCATGGCCAGGATCTCCCCGCTGTCGGTGTCCATCACGATCAGGCTGCCACCGCGCGCCTTGACGGCGCTGACTTGGCCGAGCAGACCCTGCTCGGCCGTGAACTGCAATGAGCGATCGATCGACAGCATCAGGTCATTGCCCGGCTCGGGACCGGTGAGCACGGTCTCGGAGCCGGCGATCGAACGTCCACCAGGTGCCACCTGACGGGTGATCTCGCCGCTGGTCCCGGTGAGCACCTTGTCGAACTCCATCTCCAGGCCGGCGATGCCTTTGCCGTCGATATCGGTGTCACCGATGACGCTGGATCCGGTGGTGCCACCTGGCTTGATACGCCGGTCCTCGCGCGCCACGTACACACCGCGCAGGCCGAGGGCGTCGATCTGCAGAGCCACCCTGGCGTCGATCTGCCGGGCGACGTACGCGAAGCCCCGTTCCTTGTCCTGCAACGTCGTTCGCAGCGACCGCCGGTCGTCATCGTCGAGCCCGAGCAAGCTTGCCAGCAACTCCGCCGTTCCCGCCTCGTCACCGACCTCCTTGGGGTTGACCGAGACCGTGCTGGCAGGGATCGACATGGCCATCTCGGCGCCGTCGCGGTCGAAGATGCTGCCGCGCTGGGCCGGGACCGTCTGCGATCGGGTCCACTGCTGCGACCCGGCGCTGCGCAGCCCGGCGGCCTGCGTGGTCTGCAGCATGCCGACGCGCACGAGCAGGCCGATCAGCACAGCGACGAGCAGGCACAGGGAGACGAGCAGTCGGCGGCGGGGCTGGCCGGCCTTGAACCGGGGAGGACGTGGCGGCCTTGCGGCCTTGATGGCTGTCTTCTTCGTTCTGGCCTCGAGCTTGCGTGCCCGACGGGTCTCGGTGGCGGCGCGGCGCTCGGCCACCCGCTCGTCGTATGGCTTCACGACGCGACGTGCGGCAAGCGGCGAGGACGTCGCCGTTGAGCGACCGCGAGGGGTCGTGGCGCCGGAGGGGCGACGTCTGGTCGCAGCGGACGCGCCGTAGGCAGGCGATACGGGCGGGCGGCGCGGTGGGGTCGAACGGCGTCGCGGCGGCGTCGGTGCCGTGGGCGACGTCCTCGTTCGTGCCTTCGCCGGCACGGCGCCCGGATGGGCCTCGGGATGGCGACGGCGGTG
>JACDHN010000393.1 GCA_013821025.1 Acidimicrobiia bacterium
CATCGACGAGGCGGCGGACTGGTTGTCCAAGATCGAGCACGACGGTCCAGCCGGCATCGCCGGTGTAGGACCGCTGGCCATCGGGTGCCTGCCGTTCCGTCCCGGCGCCGAGGCGTCCCTCGTGATCCCCCGGCGCATCGTCAGCAAGGCCGCCGACCGGTCGCAGTGGGTCACCGACGTCATGGTCAGCGAGGAAGCTGCACACGTCGAGCCGTTCCCGGTGGGGCGGAACGCGACGACCGGACCCGAGTTCGGCAAATACCGCATCTCCCCCGGCGTCTCCGTGGAGCACTACCTGGGCGCCGTCACCGCCACCCGCGACGCCGTGCGCGCCGGCGAGGTGGTCAAGGCCGTGATCGCTCGGGACGTCACCATCACGTCGGATCGACCGTTCAACGTGCACGCCGTGCTGCATCGCTTGAAGGCCTCCTTCGGGTCCAGCTACCGATACCTCGTCGACGGGTTGATCGGTGCCAGTCCCGAGCTGCTCGTGCAGGTAGACGGCGACGTCGTCCGATCGCATCCGCTCGCCGGCACGGCCCCGCGAACAGGTGATCCGGGTCACGACGCAGCCCTGGCAGAGTCTCTGGTCGAGAGCACGAAGGACCAGGTGGAGCACCGCGTCGTCATCAACGTGGTGCACGACACGCTGCTGCCGTGGTGCAGTTACCTCGACTGGGAGCCCGAGCCGTCGATCGTCGCCGTCGCCAACGTGCAGCACCTTGGCACGCTGATCGAAGGACGTCTTTCGCGACCTGCGCCGCACGTCGCCGTCCTCGCCCGAGCGCTCTCGCCGACACCGGCGTTGGGTGGGCATCCCCGGGAGGAGGCGCTGGCACTCATCGAACGGGTGGAGGGCTTCGACCGGGGGCGCTACGGCGGCGCCGTTGGCTGGGTCGACGCCGCCGGCAACGGCACATGGGCCGTGGCCATTCGCTGTGCCGAACTGTCGCCCGACCGGCGCACGGCGCGGTTGATCGCAGGGGGCGGCATCGTCGCCGAGAGCGATCCCGTCGCCGAGCTGGCTGAGACACAGGCCAAGTTCCAGGCGATGCTCTCGGCGCTCGTGCGCGCGTGAGTCGCCATCGCCACGGTCGGCACTGCAGTGATCGCGAGAGCGCGTCGTGCACGGCTCGCTAGAGCGCCTCGTGCACGGCCCGATGCAGCCCGGCATGCACCTCGACGTTGCGGGCCCGGTCCGACGGCACCCGGATCAGGGCCGGACCCGACCGAGCGAGTGCTTCCGACAGCTCGGCAGCCGACGTGACCGTCGACGACGTGATCCCGTGGGCCCGTGCCAGCGTCTCCAGATCGACGCCGTGCGGTGTGCCGAACAGCGTCTCGAACCGGTCCTCCGGCAGCTGCGTCGCCTGTGGGAGAAAGGAGAAGATGCCTCCACCGTCGTTGTCGACGACGACGATCCGCACGTCGACGTCGCGGCCGACGATGCCGATCAACGCGTTGGCGTCGTGCAGCACGGCGATGTCGCCGGCCAGCACGACCACGGGGCGTCCACGGGCCAACGCCAGTCCCATTGCGGTCGACATCGTGCCATCGATGCCGTTGGCACCTCGGTTGGCGTGAGCGACCGCCAGCGGTCCGCCGAACCACTCGAGGTCGCGCACGGGCATCGAGGATGCTACGACCACGTCGGCGCCGGCTGGTCGATCTTCGGCGACGACCCGAGCAACGCCCGGCTCGCTCAGCACGTCCTCGTCACCGAGAAACTTGGCGATGGCGTGCTCGGCACGCTCGGCGGCGTGCTGCCACCCGGCCATCCACGACGTACCAGCAGCGCCTCGCATGCCCAACCTCAGAGAGGCGAGTGAGCCCGGCGGCAGCACGGCGGCCACGCCGTGGTCGGGGTCGATGACGCCGGGACCACCGACTTGCACCAAGAGTGGCGCTGCGTCGGCGATCCACGTGGCCAGCTGCTTCGAAGCAGGAGGACGCCCGACGCGCACCACCACCTCTGGGCGATTGTCAACGGCGAACGCATCGTTCCGGAGCAGAGAATCAAAGGCCGCCACCGCGGTCGGGGCGTCACGAATGCCCGACGTGGGGTCAGCCAGTATCGGCCATTGCAACCCTGCCGACAGCGCCCGCACCTGTTCCCCGCCCGTGAACGAACGGCCGCCGGCGACGATCACACCGCGGTGTCTGTCGAGCGCCGCCAACAGCTCGCCGCCAACGGTGGTCACCTCGGTGTCCTCGGGCGTCGGTGCAGGAAAACCGTGCGCCGGCGGCCCATCCCCGGCGCGCCCGAGCAGCGGCTCGCGAAAGGGCAGGTTCAGGTGCACCGGCCCGGCGTCGGCTGGCCGCCAGCCGGTGGAGGCGGCGAACGCCCGCCGCGCCAGGGATCGCCACGCACACCATCCGGCGGGGTCGGCAACGCCGGGATCGTGGAACCAGCGCACGGCTCGGCCGAAGAGGTGCGTCTGGTCGATGGTCTGGGGTGCTCCCACGTCGCGCAGCTCCGGGGGTCGGTCGGCCGTGACGACGAGCATCGGGACCGCCGACAGCGACGCTTCTACGACGGCGGGATGCAGGTTCGCCGCCGCCGTCCCGCTCGTGCACAGCACCACGGCCGGCACGCGTCCAACGGCGTCCAGGCCCAATCCGAGCGCGTAGAACGCAGCAACACGCTCGTCATGCACGATGTGGATGCGCACGCCGACATGCTCCGCCAGCGCC
>JACDHN010000394.1 GCA_013821025.1 Acidimicrobiia bacterium
GGCTCCGGCAGTCCGGCTCACGTCACGCAGCACCTCGTCGAGGCTGCCGTCACCGAGCCAGCGCACGATCGGCACGCCCAGGTCACCGAGTCGCTCGATCTCGGCGGACCGTTCGAGCAAGCGGATGCGCCAGGCCAGCGAGCGCCAGACCATCTCGGGATCGTCCTGCACCACGATCTCCGGGAGCGTGTCAACGACGATGACCGTGTGACCCCGCTGCACGATCGCGGCGATGTGGTTCATGACTGCTGTGCCCGTCAGGGGACTGAAGGCGATCACGAGGTCGCCCGCGCGCAGCCTGCGCACCCGTCCGGGTGGGCTGCCTCGCGACACGTTCGGGCTGGCCACGACGAGGATGTCGAGGATCCGGCGCAGATGTCGCCTTCCGGTGCCGGCAGGGACGTTGCGCACGCGTTCGCCGAGGTCGATGAGGCTCACCCGGTCGCCGTGGCGTAGATAGTGCTCGGCCACAGCTGCCGCCGCCCGCACGGCCGTGTCGAGGCTGCTGGCCCGCCCGTCGACACCCTCGCTGCGACCGAGGTCGTGCTCGGTGTCGAGCAGCAACATCACCTCCGTGTCGAGGTCCGAATACGTGGACGTCACGTGGAGCTCTCCTGTGCGCGAGGAAACGGGCCAGTTGATCCGCCGCAGACGGTCGCCGGGCCGGAACGGCCGTACGTCGGCGAACTCACTTCCGTCGCCGGCCCTGCGCGAGCGGTGTAAGCCAACCACGCCCGCAGGCCGAGGCACGACGTCGGTGGCGGCGAACCGCTCGCGTAGCGGCAGTGTCGACAGTCGCACAGGCTCGGCGGTGAGGCCCGTCGTTCGGTACGCTCCGAATGCCGACGTGCACAGCACGCGCTGGATCCCGACCACTCGCCGGCCCCATCGCACCGAGCGCAAGTCAACGGTCAGGTCGAGCGGACCACCATCGGACACGACCGTCATCGCCGCCGTAGGAGGGTCGACCTCGATCCAACGGTCGGGCGTCAGCACCCACGTGACGAGGTCGCCGCTGATCGGCTCATCGTCGAGCGCCGCGCCGGCTGGGGCGGACGGGGCGCGCAGGGCGAGGTGCAGTGTCGTGGCCTGACCCTCGAACAGCGTGTCGGCGTCAGATCGCACGGCGACGGTGGGCGCCGTCGACGGTCGCGCCAGCGCGCCCCATGTGGCGGCAGCGAGGAACGGCAGCCCCAGCAAAATGGCATCGAGGCGCCGGAAGATCACGCCGACGGCCAGACAACCCGTCGCCATCAGGACGGCTCGCAGGTGCGCAGCCGTGGGCGACCACCCGACCGGCTCGTCGGGCCGCATCACGATGGCCGTGCCCGGACCTCCGGCTCCCAGCGAGGGAGCGGGCGAGCGGTCGGTGGCGCCGGCACCGACGACAGCACGTGGCGGACGACGGACGCCCCGGACACGTCATGCAGCCATAGTTCCGGACGAACGGTGATGCGGTGTGCCAGTGCCGCGATTCCCACGGCCTTCACGTCCTCTGGCACGACGTAGTCACGCCCACCGATGACGGCGCGTGCCCGAGCCGTCAGCATCAACGCCAGTGAGCCGCGAGGCGAGGCTCCGACGAGCACCTGTTGATGACGGCGCGTCGCAGCTGCCAGATCGACGCAGTAGCGGCCGACGCTCTCTTCCACCGACACTCGCTCGACGACCCGCTGGACGGCGATCAGCCCGGCAGCGTCGATCACGGCCTCCACGTGTTGGTCCTCGCGCTGGCGGGTCACCCGCCGGGACAGCACGTCCCATTCCTCGTCGGCCGACGGGTACCCGAATGCCACTCGCAGCAGGAAACGATCGAGCTGCGCCTCGGGCAACGGGTACGTGCCTTCATACTCCACAGGGTTGGCCGTTGCCAGCACGTGGAACGGCTCAGGTAGTGGGAACGTCTCACCCTCCACGGTCACCTGCCGCTCCTGCATCGCCTCCAGCAGAGCTGCCTGCGTCTTGGGCGGCGTGCGGTTGATCTCGTCAGCCAGCAGCAGCCCGGCGAAGATCGGCCCGGCTCTGAACACGAACTCGCCCCGTTTCTGATCGAACACGAACGACCCGCTCACGTCCGACGGCAACAGGTCGGGTGTGAACTGCACGCGCCGGAACCTGAGTCCGAGGGCCTGGGCGAACGAGCGGGCGGCCAACGTCTTGCCGAGACCTGGAAAGTCCTCGAGCAGCACGTGGCCGCCCGACAGGATGCCCGACAGCACGAGCTCGAGCGCCGGGCGCTTTCCGACCACCGCCTGCTCCACCCGGTCGAGTACGTCGCCGCAGATCCGCGCCGCCTCCGGGATCGACAACGTCTGTTCAGTCACGTGTTGACAACCTCTCGATCTGGCTCACAGCCTCGACGAGGTCGTCGTGGGTGACCGGCTCGTCCCGCTCCTGGGTGACGAGCCGCCAGAGCGGCTCGCCCGCCGCCTCCTTGGCGAGGTCGGGTCGCTGCTGGGCGTCGATGCCGTGGTGGCGGCGGAGCTGGTGGCGCAAGATCTCGACGAGCGCCGGCTGCACGCGAGTCCTGAACACGCGAGCGTCTTTCGTGCTGAGCACCAGACGGGTCTCGAGGAAGATGACGCGATCCTCGGTGAACTCCGTCGCCGAGCCGTCGGCGTCTTCGGGTCGTCGACGGGGCCAAGCGGTGGTGTCGAGCGACTCACCGAGCTGTTGCACGGCAAGAAG
>JACDHN010000129.1 GCA_013821025.1 Acidimicrobiia bacterium
GGTCTCGAGCCTGCGCGCCACTTTGACGATTGAGCACGACAGCGGCGACCACAGTGACGTCGACATCACCGCGTCAGGCGATGATCGCCGCATCGTACAGGAGATGCTCGGCGCCGACGGCGGGAACCAACGTTATCGCTGGATCGTCGCCGACGGGATCGAGTACTCGACGGAGTACTACGACGATCGCGAGGAGACGACGGCTGCGCCGCTCGACCCGAACTATGCCCTCGCTCCGTTCGGCGAAGCCTCCGCAGCCGTAATCTCCGCACTCGTCGAGGAGGCGGACATCGTCGAGGTCGGTGACGACACGCTGCGTGGCGTCGACACCGTCCACTACCGCACGACTGTCGCCGACCCTCGGCAATCAGCGCTTGCGGGCCTCCCCCGAGCCCAGCTCGGCTGGTTCGATCTCCTCTTCGAGGACGACTACTACCGCCAGGACGTGCAGATCGACGTGTGGGTGGGTGACAACGTGATTCACAGGATTCGGGTGGCCTCAGAGCGACCGCGGGCACAGGTCTTCGAAGCGGACTTCTTCGATTTCGACGCCGACATCACAATCACACCACCGACTGGGCCGTTCGCCCGGCCGATTGAGGACTGAGACTGCGTCTCGCACATCGCCGCCGGGGCGGAGGCGAACGTAGTCTCGGGTCCATGACCACCAACTACGAGCAGCTCTACATCAACGGCGCCTGGGTGCCGTCCACCGGGTCGGAGACCCTCGACGTGATCGACTCCGTTTCCGAGGACGTGATGGCGACGATCCCGGCTGGGACCGCCGGCGACGTCGACGCCGCGGTCCGGGCGGCGCGGGCGGCCTTCGACGGCTGGTCGCAGACGTCTGGCGAGGAGCGGGCCAAGTATCTGACACGGATCAGCGAATCGCTGGGGGCGCGCATGGACGAGCTGGCGACCGTGATCTCCAAGGAGACAGGGATGGTGAAGTCGCTGTCGCAGCTCGTGCAGGTGGGTCTACCGATGAACAGTTTCGCCGCTGCCGCAGCGGTGATCGAGACGTTCCCGTTCGAGGAGCAGCAAGGCAACAGCCTGATCGTGCGCGAGCCGGTCGGTGTCGTCGGCTGCATCACGCCGTGGAACTACCCGCTCCACCAGATCGCGGCGAAGACGGCATACGCACTGGCTGCCGGGTGCACGGTCGTGCTCAAGCCCAGCGAGGTGGCGCCCGTCGACGCTTTCCTGCTGGCCGAGATCATCGACGAGGTCGGGCTACCCGGCGGCGTGTTCAACCTGGTGAGCGGTACCGGCGCCGACGTGGGTGAAGCGCTCGTGCGACATCCCGAGGTGGACATGATCAGCTTCACGGGTTCGACGCGCGCCGGCAAACGCGTCGCCGAGCTTGCCGCAGGAGGCGTGAAGAAGGTGGCGTTGGAGCTCGGGGGGAAGAGCGCCAACGTGCTGCTCGACGACCTCGACGACGAGACGTTCGCCAAGGCCGTCAAGGACGGCGTCGGCAAGTGCTTCTTGAACTCGGGACAGACCTGCTCGGCGTTGACGAGGATGCTCGTGCCGCGGGATCGCCTGGAGGAGGCCGAACAGGTCGCTGGCGCCGCCGCCGAGACGTTCACCGTCGGCGACCCGTTCGCCGAGGACTCGCGCCTCGGCCCACTGGCGTCGGCCGCACAGCGCGAGCGCGTGCAGGGATATGTGCGCCAGGGGATCGACGAGGGCGCCAAGCTCGTGACCGGCGGTGCCGAGTCGCCAGCGGGTCTGGAGACCGGGTACTACGTGCAACCCACCGTGTTCTCCGACGTCCGCTCGGAGATGAAGATCGCCCAGGAGGAGATCTTCGGGCCGGTGCTGTCGATCCTGCCATACGACGACGTCGACGATGCCGTGCGCATCGCCAACGACTCCGACTATGGGCTGGCCGGTGGCGTCTGGTCGGCCGACACCGAGCGGGCCAAGCAGATCGCCCGCCGTCTGCGCACGGGTCAGGTGGAGATCAACGGTGGCAACTTCAACCCCAACGCTCCGTTCGGTGGCTACAAGCAGTCTGGCATCGGACGCGAGTACGGACGATTTGGTCTCGAGGAGTTCCTCGAGACCAAAGCCATGCAGCTCTGACGTTTCCCTCGCCGGGCCTGAGGGCATCCTCCCGGAGACCCCTTCCGAAAGGCTGCAGAATGGACCTGGCGATCATTGCTAGCGCGCGCTTTCCGATCGCCGAGCCCTTCGCCGGCGGTATGGAGATGCACACGTTCGTGTTGGCCAGTGAGCTGACACGGCGCGGCCATCACGTGACGGTGTACGGCGCCGGTGGCGATGGTCCCTTCGACGTGTCCGTCATGGCGCCGCTCGACTTCGTTCCGACGGTCGCTGCCCGCCAGGACGTGTCGACGCTCCCCGAAGCGGTGATGGCCGAGCATCACAGCTACCTCCACGCCATCGTGCAGTTGGCCGGCCGTGAGCACGATCTCGTCCATGTCAACGCCGTCCACCATCTGCCGTTTGCATCGAGTGCGCTGCTGCCGTGCCCGATGGTCGGCACGCTGCATTGCCCACCGACCGCGTGGTTGGAGTCGGCACTCGTCATCTCCGCCGCCGGACCGCGGCCGCCGACGCTCGTCTCCGTGTCGGCCGCGAACGCCGCGTCGTGGGCGCCGGTGGAGATCAGCACCGTGATCCACAATGGCGTCGACCTCCAACGGTGGAAACCTGGGCCGGGCGGTCCCGGCGCCGTCTGGACTGGCCGGATCGTGCCCGAGAAGGCGCCGCATCTTGCCATCGATGCCGCTCGGTTGGCGGGTGTGGAGATGCGTTTGTTCGGTCCCATCCACCACCTCGCGTACTTCGATGAGGTGATCGTCCCTCGGCTCGGACGTGGCATCACGTACGAGGGCCACCTTTCGCTCGTCGACGTGGCTGACGCCGTGGCCCACTCACTGGTGGCCGTGGTCACGCCGGCGTGGGACGAGCCGTTCGGTCTCGTGGTCCCCGAGGCGCTTGCGTGCGGAACACCCGTCGCCGCGTTCGCCAGGGGGGCGATGGCCGAGCTGATCGACGAGCACACAGGAGTACTCGTCGCAGCGGGTGACGTCGTGGCGCTTGGCGAGGCAATCACGTCCGCCGCTGGGCGCGATCGCGCAACCTGTCGCCAGGTGGCCGTTGAGCGATTCTCGGCGGAGACGATGGTCGACGCCTATGAGGCGACGTTCGACGCCGCGCTCGCCCGGGCGGCATGAACGCACGCAGCGCGACGGCATGACCGGGCGCGTCCTCTGGTATGTCCACGACCATGGTCGCGGGCACCTCGACCGGGCGCGGGCCGTCATCCCCCTACTCGACGCGCCGGTCGTCGTGGCAGCTGCCCCGCGGGTGGCAGCTGATGCTGACCGGTTTCTGGAGGGGGCAGTGATCGCCCTGCCTGCCGATGTCGGGAACGAGACCGCGCTCACGGTCGGACCGTGGCACCACGCACCCGCCGGGGCAGCCGTGCGGGCCCGAAGTCTGGCGATGGCCGACGCCGTCCGCGCCCACGACTGCACCACGGCGGTCGTGGACGTGTCGATGGAGGCGACAGTGCTCTGCCGCTTGCTGGGCCTGCGGGTCATCACGCTGCGCCAGAGCGGCCGCCGCAACGATGCCGCCCATCGCACCGGACTGGCATCCGCCGATCGGGTCTGGGTGCCTCAGCACCGCGACCTCGAGCGTCACGTCGACGATGCCGACGGCCGTTGGACGTTCACCGGCCCGTTCAGCCGATTCGACGGTGCCCGTGTGCCGGATGCCGACATCGACTGCTGGCGTCCCGGCGTCGGGATCCGCAGAGCAGTGATCGTGGTTGGCGCTGGCGGGACGGCCTTCCCGACCCGTTCGTGGCACGCGGGCACCGTGCCCCACGGCTGGGATGTCGTGATCGTCGGCCATCGTCGGCGATGGGCCGGCGAACGGGTAACGAGCATCGGTCAGCTTGAATCGCTCCTGCCCCTCCTTCGGGCGGCCGACCTCGTGATCACGGCCGCCGGCTGGGGCAGCATCGCCGACAGCGTCGCTGCCGGGGTCGAGCATCTCGTCGTGGTGCCGGAGGATCGACCCTTTGACGAGCAGCACGTCCGGGCGACGGCGCTGGAAGCCGCCGCGCTCGCCGTGCGATCCGAGCGGTGGCCCCTGCCGTCCGAGCTCGACTCGATCGAGCAGCAGGCAGCGCGACTTGACCGCGCCTCATGGTCGCGTTTTCACGACGGCCATGGCGCCCAGCGGGCGGCCGACCTGATCGACGAGGTCCACGCGGCATGAACCTGCGAACGCAGGCCGTGGCACGAGGTGCGTGCGTTTGCACCGCTTCGGCCCCCGGGCCGCCGAGCATGGAACGTCAGGTGACGAGGGATGCGCCAGCGACGATTCACAGCCGAGTGAGCGGGCTTCGAGCGAACGAGGCCACCAGCGCGTGAGCATCGGCGTCGTTGTCATCGTGTCGGGTCGCCTCGACCACCTCGCCCGCACGCTGGCCGGGCTGGCACGTCAGACCCACCAACCCGACGACGTGGTCGTCGTAGACATGGACGGCGACGGTGCTGTCGGCGATGTTGTCGAACGGAGTGCGGTCCGTGCCCGCATCGTGCCACTGCCGCCATGGCCGGCGGGGCTGCCGCTCGGCCCGGCGCGCAACGCCGGCGCCGCGGCGCTTCGCACCGAACAACTGGTGTTCCTCGACGTGGACTGCATCCCATCGACCAGTCTCGTCGACGGCTACCGACGAGCGCTCGACAGCCATCCCCAGGCGCTTCTTTGTGGCGATGTGCGATATCTGCGTCGCGGTTGGATGGAGGAAGTGGCCGACGACGTCGACGATCGCTCCTTCGAGTCGTCGAGCGCTCCTCATCCGGCGCGGCCGACGGTCACCGGCGGCGTGCAACTCGACGACCAGCACGAGTTGTTCTGGTCGCTCAGCTTCGCCATCGGTCAGGGGCGATGGGACGAACTTGGCGGTTTCGACGAGGGCTTCATCGGCTACGGCGGCGAGGACACCGACCTGGCGCTGCGCGCCCGGCTCCTCGGTGCCCCCATGGCGTGGGTACCCGGTGCGACTGCGTTCCATCAATGGCACGCCCCGACGCGACACGACCCTGTCCGGATCGATGAGATCGTGCGCAACGCACACCACTTCCACGGCCGCTGGGGCACGTGGCCGATGACCGGGTGGCTGCGGGAGCTGGCGGCCACGGGGGCGCTGACGTTCGACGAGCGTCAAGGCCCGCGCCTCATCGAGTCGTAACATCGTGGGCATGTGCCGAAACATCACCGAGTTACGGGGACTCGAGCCGCCGGCCTCGACGGAGGAGATCGAGGCTGCGGCCCGCCAGTACGTCCGAAAGGTCAGCGGTCTGTCGAAGGTGCCGGCGACGGTTCACGACGCCTTCGAGGCCGCCGTGAGAGACGTTACGGCCACCACGACGCAGCTGCTCGACCAGCTCCCGGCGCGACGTCAGCCGCCGCCCACCGTGCCGCCGCTGCGTCGACCGGAGGTCAGGGCGAGGATCGCCGAGAGGGCTGCTCGCTTCTGAGCCGTCAGCCGTCGACGATGATCGTGCCGATCATCCCCACGGTCTCCGTGCCGTGTAGTGAGCAGAAGTACGGATACTCGCCCGGCTCGCTGAACACGAACGAGTACTCGGCACCGGGCGGGAACGCGGTCTGGCCGATACCCCACACGGCTCCGAGGTCGACCGGTTGCACATCGTGGTCTGTCTGGCCGGCGTTGACCCAACGCACCTGGGTGCCAGCAGCCACCGTGACCTCCTGCTGGCGGAACTGGTTGTCGAGCGACTGCACCTCGACCACTTCGCCCACGGACTCGGGCGCCGATGTGTTGGGAGGCGCCATCACGAGTGGGCCGCTGCGGAGCTCTCCAGGCGTCGGTGATGCGGCCAGCGGGCCGTCATCGCCGCAGGCGCCGAGCAGCGACGCGCCAAGGATGGCGACGCCGACCATGAGCGCTCTCCGCTGCACCGACCGGAACACGCTCAGGCGCTTGGCTGGCCGTGCTCGGCGAACCGTTCTCGCAGCGTCTTCTTGGAGAACTTGCCGACACTCGTCTTGGGGACCTCGTCGATGAACACCACGTCGTCGGGGAGTTGCCACTTCGCCACCTTGCCCGCCAGATACTCTCGCACCTCTTGCGCCGACAACTCTGCGCTCTCGGCGAGCACCACGCAAGCCAGGGGGCGCTCGGCCCACTTCTCGTCGGGGATGCCGATGACCGCCGCCTCGACGATCTTGGGGTGAGACATCAGCTCGTTCTCGATCTCCACCGACGAGATCCACTCCCCACCCGACTTGATCAGGTCCTTCGTGCGGTCCACCAGCTTCACCCGCCCCCTGGCGTCGACGACGGCGACGTCACCGGTGCGCAGCCAGCCATCGTCGGTGAAGCTCTCGCCGGCCCGATCGTCGTCGTAATAAGAGGAGGCGATCCAGTTGCCCCGGCACTGCAACTCGCCGCTCGATTCACCGTCCCATGCAAGCGGGACGGTGGTGCCGGGTTCGACGACGCGGCACTCGACGCCGAACAGGGCACGGCCGCATGTCGTGCGCAGCTCTGCCTGCTCGTCGTCGGGAAGGTTCAGCTCGTCGCCGTCGAGATTGCACACGGCGGCCACAGGGCTGGTCTCGGTCATGCCCCACGCCTGCAGGATGGGCAGACCGGTTTGAGCCCGGTACGCCTCCGACAGCGCTCTCGGCACAGCCGATCCGCCGCACGGGATGGCCCGGAGACTCGACGTGTCTCGGTCCTTCAGCTCCGGCAGCACCTGCATCCAGATCGTCGGCACGCCGGCCGCCACGGTGACGCGCTCGTTCACGATCAGGTCGGCGAGGCCCTTGCCCGACAGGTCGGCGCCCGGCATCACGAGGTCGGCACCGGCAGCCACACCGGCATGAGCCAGGCCCCAGGCGTTGGCGTGGAACATCGGCACCACCGGCAGCACCCTGTCGCGCTCGCTGATACCGACCGAGTCGGCCATCAGCGCACCCATCGTGTGCAGGAACGTGCTGCGATGCGTGTAGACGACGCCTTTCGGGTTGCCGGTCGTGCCGCTCGTGTAACACATGCTGGCCGCCCGGTTCTCGTCGTCGATGGTGAACTCGACTGGCTCGGCGCTGGCGAGCAACTCCTCGTAGTCGTGCAGCTCGATCTCGCCAACGTCGTCGGGGATCTGCCCGGCGCCGTCGTCCATCACGACCAGGTGGCGGACCGTCTCGAACGTCGCCAGCAACGGGGCCAGCAGCCCCAGCAGCGACTTATCGGCGAAGATCACCTCGTCCTCGGCATGGTTGACGATGTACGTGAGCTGCTCGGGGAACAGGCGAATGTTCAACGTGTGCAGCACCCGACCAGTGCACGGAGCGGCGAAGTACAGCTC